>JAYVXJ010000871.1:0-3166 GCA_043785285.1 Chitinophagaceae bacterium | reverse complement strand
TCAGTGTTTCATCTGCATCCACATCCCCGTCCAGCTTGTCGTCATCATGCTGTTTCATAACTACTTGTATCTTTCGCTTAAAGAGCCATGCCGTTTTTCGCTGCACGCCAACTTCATGACCCAATTCTGTAGTCGACATTCCTTTCTTCTTTGCTGATCATCTGAAGATCATGTGAAAAGCCTTTAAAATAGGGAACTTCATGCCATGCAAAACAGTATTAGCGGTAACACTTTCACTATAACTACAGGATTTACAACGTCGGTAATAATAAGTCCTGCCTTTATAACTTTCGTAACCTCCGCATCTTGAGCATTGAAATCCTTTACCCCATTTTAATCCGATTAAGTAATGATAACAATCTTCCTTGGTCTTGAACTTCTTACCTGAACTCAATAACGTTTATTCCTTGGAACATAGCTAATATATTTAGATGTAAATTACTAAATTTATTAGTTACCACAAAACCCTATAGTTGATTTGAGAACATTATGCCTAATCCAATATTTTTAACCCTTTCGAATTCCTCATAAATAAAGTGTTACACAATATTTTAATATTCATTTCAAATCGATACCTTCATTCAGATAAGTTCTTTGCATAAAACAACACAATTAAAACCAATCTCTGAGGGTACCATTTTAGGGTACCTATTTGATAAGAATTGTCAAAACCTACGATGGTATCGGGTTGCGGGAAGGAATTAGTACTCCCAGCGGGATCACATATAGTATTGATTTATAATGAATTACAGGGTTAAGGTATAGATTCGGCGATACTTTTCCAATTTATTTTTTTAAAAAAATTCTTTAAAAGACTCCTTAACCGGGGTCTTTTTTTATGCCTATATGGAAGGATTGTCAGCATATCTATTGTCTTAAGTTAACAATTCAGCATTCTAAGTTTTACCATCCTTACCAACTGCGAAAATTCGCAAAACAAAAAATATCAATGAAAAAAATATTAGTGAATTTCCTTTTAAGGTGGAGTGATGCCAAGTATCTCCAAATTTTGAAACGTAATTACCTTGAACGGATTCATCGGTAATTTTAAAGTATATCCCAGAAGAAAAATGATAAAAATGCAGTTATACGCAATTTTTGCGGACTTCATTTTATGATCTTCTTTTGTCTACCCTTATATATCAGGTACTATAATAACAGGATTATTAGCGCAACCCCCAACAATTGCATTATTAATTTGAACTTCTTTTTTACACTGGATTTCCTGATCAGCCAATCAATGTATATTGAAACAACTCCTATACCTATGAGCATAAGCTAAATAAAGAAGTAAAATCCTGTTGCTATGAGAATAGCACCGGAAATAAATAAGGGAGAATAATAAAATTTCAATTAAAATTATTTCTTTTTAGCTGGTTTACTTTCTCTATACCTGTTCGGATAGGTGGGAAAATAGGCCTAAATCTTTGGGTTTTTGTTTTTTTACTTTCACCTGATACCAAATCCAAACGACAACGGAAAATATAGGGAGAGCGTAATGAAGAAATGTTTTTGCGGACATTTTATTTCTTTTTGATGGCTTACTCACTTTCTTTGGCTCTGGTTGCCCGTTTTTACGTGAAGCTGGCAACTATACATGAGTTGGAACAGCTAGGGAAAGAACGTGAAATAATGCCAAAATTTTTACTTTTTAAACCTAAATATTATAAAGGCGATAACGATAAGCGCCCATGATAAGAATGGAACCGCCAAAAAGACAAAAGCATTTTTTGTTCCAGCGGGGCTAAACATTCCGTTGTAGGCAAATAGAGAACCAAATGTGATAAATAGTGCAAGAACGTAAAAAGTCTTACGCGCCGTTGTTTTCCATTGCCCAGAAGCTAAATTTGACGTCACGAGGGCTATGAACGGAGACAGCACCCAGACCACAAAAAGCAAAGGAAGCAGCAAAGATTTGTTGTTATGTCCTGCATGAAGGGTCATAGCCACAGATCCTACGGCTCCTGCCAATACTATTACCAAGACTATTATGCTAAAAAAAATCCGTTTATTATTGCCAGTTAAATCACTTTGCATTATTATTTCTTTTTGACAGGCATCTTCTCTTTCTTTAGTCTCAGAATTCTCAGGTGTGAGGATACCTTCAAGGCAATTTAAGACATTTGTCCTTTTAGTGCAGATAATCCCACCAAACCGCTTATCTGCCTAGGAAAAGTCCTTCATAAGATTTTCAGTCCTTTAGCAAAAAGGGGGAAGAAGGTAGTATACTCTATTTTCAGTTCGATCAAGACTTTACAGGTCAGGCATTCTTGGAGGGTCTCCTATGGGGTACAAATGGCAAACCCAGCAGATCAGAACCAGATGATTATTATGCAAAAGGGAACCTACTGATTATTTGGAGCTTTGGCTACAAGAGTGCCATCAAATCTATCTCTAAAAATAAAATTGAAAAGATTTTATCGAATTGAGCCATGACCAGTACTAACTATTTAATTGAAAATATTTAATGGGCGAGATATAAAAACCGGGTTCCCGGGAAAGCAATCCTTCCTATTTTCTCTCACGAATAATCATTTCGAATTTGCAGGTCATTTTGTATTGGCTTAAAACACCGGTGTCTCAGAGTGCATTTAGTTTACTTATCTTAATCCACCAAGTTTTCCAGCATTTCTAATATCTTTTTTCGTAATTTCTCCGTCTGTCCCAGGAAATCAAAAATGACATTCCATTTTTCATAAGTCGGGGCCATTCCTTTATTCCTCCAGTATAATTTTAGATTAAATGTTCCATTAACAGGAATAGATTGGGATTGTTATGTTGGATAAAATAGTTTAACCATTGAATAAATTATGTTAAACTTTTCTCGTTTTAAGAATCTAATATTGGTCTTTTTCTGACCGTTCATTGAGCGAAGTGGTCGTTACCGCACTAAACAGTAAAAAATAAAATGATGAAAAAAACTTGGCTGCATTTTTTCAGAAATTATTCTTCACCCTTAATATTATACAGCTTTCTTTCCATCACAATAGGATGTCATCATAAACCTGTTTCTCCCTTTAGTAAATCAGCAGAAGATGCACTGTCTACCTTTAAGTTGGCGCCAGGATTCAAGATGGAGTTGGTAGCAAGTGAACCATTGATCCGGGACCCGGTTGATATGACGATAGATGAAAACGGGCGCATGTATGTAGTAGAAATGTGCGGT
>JAYVXJ010000870.1:0-3168 GCA_043785285.1 Chitinophagaceae bacterium | reverse complement strand
TGGTGCAATTCGCTTCTGGGATCGCTACCAATCCTTTGTTCACCTTCACACTGCCCAATTTCAGTTACATATCCAATGGACAGACTGAAATAGGCGCTTTACTGCCAGATCCGGCTTTTTATGCTTCTTATGAGGCCAATGATAAGAGAACTGAGAATAAACAATTCTTCTATTCCCATTATCCCAATTTTCAAACCGGCATTGATGTTGTCTTTACGAACGGACAGCATATATTTAAATACTTTGATGATGTGGTGCAGCAAACAGGACTTGGATCGGGAAAGTGTTTTCCCGTGATCCGGCTTTCCGACATCATGTTATTGTATGCAGAAGCACAAAATGAGGCGGACGGATCTCCTGATGCAAATGCTTATATCTATATCAACAGCATCAGATCCAGAGCGAATCTGCCGGCATTGGCCGGACTGTCTCAGGATCAGTTCCGCGTAGCAGTATGGAAGGAACGTAATCATGAGCTTTGTTATGAAAATCAAACCTGGTTTGATATGGTCAGGACGAGGATGGTATATGATACAAAAAACAACAGCTTTGTACCCATGATAGGATATACCTTTCCATCCGGAGGCAGCAGTACTTTCCAGGAGAAGCACTACTTATTTCCCATACCACAGGCCGAAATGGATGCAAATCCGAATCTGGAACCCAATAATCCCGGCTATTAGTTGAAGAAAAAGCCAATAGACATACATTGATATTGAAAATGCGAGGAGAGTTTTATATTATACTGGTCTGTCTGACCGCAGGCTTTGGCGGATTCTTATTTGGATTTGACACAGCCGTAATTTCTGGATCCATCGGTTTTTTGCGCGATAAGTTTCATTTATCGGCATCCATGGAAGGCTGGCTGATGAGTTCTGCTTTGGTGGGCTGTGTTCTGGGCGCTTCCATAGCGGGCTATTTTGCAGATAAATATGGACGTAAGAAAATTTTATTACTTTCAGCCGTTCTGTTTATCGTTTCGGCGCTTGGTTGTGCCGTTGCGGAAACGCCCTCTTTCCTGGTTTTGGCAAGGATCTTAGGGGGTGTAGGTGTCGGATTTGCCGCTATGGTAGCACCGATGTTTATTTCGGAACTGGCGCCAGCCAAATGGAGGGGGCGGATGGTGTCTTTGTACCAGCTTGCCATTACCCTCGGTATTTTATGCTCTTACCTCTCGAATTCTTTTCTGTTGCATTATGCCGGCAGTCATGGTTATGAGAACGCCGGAAATTTTATGCACTATTATATGGTAGCTGAAGTCTGGCGTGCTATGCTGGGCTCCAATATGCTGCCTGCTTTACTATTTTTTGCATTCCTGGTTTTTGTCCCCGAAACCCCGAGATGGCTGCTTGCCAAAGGTAGAACTTCCGATGCGGAAACAATCCTTACCCGGATTAACGGAAAGGATTGGGCTTTAGCTGAAGTAAGGGAAATCGAAAGGGCTATTTCCGGTGAAACGGGAAGCCTGAAGGACCTCCTAAAGCCCGAATGGCGCATGGCCTTGATCATTGGCCTAGCGCTTCCATTTCTAAGCCAGCTATCGGGCATTACCACAGTTATGTATTACGCACCCGCCATTTTCGAGAAGGCCGGATTTAAATCCAATTCAGCTTTCAGCAGTGCGGCTGTCATCGGTTTTTTTAATATGTTGTTTACCTTTGTAGCCATCTGGAAAATTGACAAATGGGGAAGAAAGCCTTTATTAATCTGCGGATTTCTGGCCCTGAGCATAGCGCTGTTTTTAATTGGCTGGACCTTCAACGAAAAATCGGGCGGAACGAATTTTCTCCTAAACTCTTTTATTTTTTATATCGCTTTTTTCGCTGCAACGCTGGGGCCCGGCGTATGGGTGGTGATTTCAGAGATCTATCCGACGAAGATCAGGGGCCGGGCCATGTCCCTGGCCACCCTTTCCTTATTCCTGGGATCAACCTTTGTGACGCAGACCTATCCGATTCTCCGGGAATCAATCGGTATTGGAAACGTTTTCATTTTGTATGGCTTGTTTATGATTCCCGCCGCTTATTTTGTTAAAAGGAAAGTGCCTGAAACAAAAGGTAAGTCCCTGGAGCAAATCGAGCAATATTGGAAAGAAAAAAATGCCCGGGAGAAACAGAAAATAATTACCCGGGATTGATCAGACAGAATCTTTAAAAATTAATCGTTATGGGTTTTAATAAAAAAGTTGCTGGTATTTCAGGCCTTGCTTTAGCGCTTGGCATTACCCTGGTGAATGCGCAGTCCAATTATCGTCCGCATGGGTCGAAAAACACGGATCACACTTATTTTAAAAACGGGACGGTAAATTTTGTTAATTCCAGCCACCAGGATATTGCCTGGATGGATTCCATCGAAGCCTGCGAGAAATTCAGGGATGAAAAAATGATCACACCGGCTCTGGAGATCATGAAAAATAATCCGGATTATTGTTTCAGTGTGGAAGACGCCCTTTGCCTGAGAGAATATTTGGCCAGGCATCCTGATAGATATGACGAGATCCTTAAATATACCAGAGAAGGCCGCCTGGAATTTGGCGCAACCTATAATATGCCCTATGAATCCATGTATGATGGGGAAGCGCTGATCCGTGAGTTGTATTTAGGTAGAAAATGGCTGAAAAAAACGCTTCCCGGCTGCGATTTTCTTACTGCCTGGAATGAGGATGTGCCTGGTAAAGCTTTGCAGATGGCGCAGATCTTGTCCAAGGCAGGTGTTAAATATCTTTATATTTCGCGGCATGAAGCCGGGATTTATCGCTGGAGCAGCCCGGATGGGAGTAATGTGCTGATGTTTACCCAGGGCCATTACGATGGCACAGGCAGGGATATTTTTGCCCCGGTGAGCGATAGCGCAAAAAGCAAAGGGGTACTCGCTCATGTGAATGCCTGGAGCGTTTATTTTAAAACCAATAAATTAAAGCCGGCGCTGCCAATTCTCATCTCCACCGATTGGGGCCTGCCCAATGATTATCATTCCCTGTTCCAGACCTGGAATCAGCGGGCAAAGGGCCAGGGATTGCCCGGGTTAAAATATGCTATTGCCGCCACCACATTTAAGGAGTTGGATGCGCCACATGCTGTTTACGAAAAAATAATGGGTGAACGTCCGAACGTATGGTTATATATACACGGCCCTACGCATGAACGCGCGTTAACGGCTTCGCGGAAA
>JAYVXJ010000869.1:0-3172 GCA_043785285.1 Chitinophagaceae bacterium | reverse complement strand
TGGGAAAGTAACCAATAGGTACACCCATGGTGTGAACAGCTGGATTAAAAAATCACCTTATGTAATCGTACTATTGGTATGCATCTGCGTTGGCGCTTTCTTTCTGTTTAAATACAAACCCAGTGGTTTTATTCCGCAGGAAGATGAAGGCAGATTATACATCACATACGATTTACCGGAAGCTTCTTCTACAACAAGAAGTCTGGAGACCCTGCATAAAATCATGAAAATTGTTCAGGAAACAAAAGGCATAGCTCATTTTGCAGCACTGGGGGGACTGAACGTAATTACATTTGCCAGCAAACCCAACAGTGGAACCATCTTCACTTCCCTGAAGCCCTGGGATGAACGAAAGGAAAAATCCCTGCACCTGAAAGGCATTATGGCCACGCTGCAGAAAAAATTTGCGGAGATCAAAGAAGCTAACGTGCTGGTGATTGCCCCTCCGGCTATTCCCGGACTCGGAAGAACTGGCGGATTTTCTTTTGAACTGCAACAAAAAGAAAGTACAGACGATATTCCGCATTTTGAAAAAGTGGTGCATGATTTTATTGGTGAGGTCAATAAACGGCCGGAGATCAATCGCTCTTATTCTTTTTTCACCGCCCAAACGCCGGGATATAAACTGGATGTGGATCGCGTACAATGCAAAAAGCTCGGCGTTTCCCTTACGGAAGTTTATAGTACCATACAGACATACCTGGGTAGTCAGTATGTAAACGACTTCACCATCTATGGAAGAAATTTTCATGTGGTGGCGCAGGCAGATACGGCTTACCGGGGAGATATCAAAGACCTCAACCATTATTACGTACGGAATTCTGCTGGTAACATGATGCCCCTGAGCTCCGTCATTTCCTATAAGATAACTGAAAATGCTCCGCTGATATCGCATTTTAATATTTTCAGAACAGCAGAAATCAACGGAGATGCTAAAGCCGGCTATAGCAGCGGCCAGGCACTTCAGGCACTACAGGAAGTTGCTGCAAAATCACTTCCCTCAGGATATGGATATGAATTTGCGGGACTAAGCCGGGAGGAATTAAAAGCAGGCAGCAGTACACTTATGATCTTTGCCTTGTCCATTGTTTTTGTCTTTCTGTTCCTTGCCGCATTGTATGAAAGCTGGCAGGTTCCATTCTCTGTATTACTCGCCGTTCCGGTGGGTTTAACGGGAGCTATTTTAACTTTAACGATCATCCCGAATATGGTCAATAATGTATATGCACAAATCGGGATGATCACCCTGATCGGATTATCGGCAAAAAATGCCATCCTGATCGTGGAGTTTGCCAAAGAGCGGGTGGATAGGGGACTGCCCATCGTACAGTCAACCCTGGCTGCCGTCAAGTTGAGGTTACGTCCGATTCTCATGACTTCCCTGGCTTTCATTCTGGGTGTACTGCCACTGGCACTGGCAACGGGAGCTGCGAGCGTGGCCAGATCTACAATCGGTTGGACCGTACTGGGGGGAATGCTGGCCGCCACGTCTCTCGCTATATTTATTGTGCCTGTGCTGTTCGTGGTAATCACGCGATTATCTTACAGCAAAAAGAAACTGGACGAATTGCAGGAACATGTTGTTTCTGGGTTAACCGAATAAAATTAAACTGATCCCGGCGCAGCTCCCACGTATGCATGGTGCACATAATAAAAAAGGGATGTTGATTAATTCAACATCCCTTTTTTATTATTCAGTAAATTATCTCAACGTAATCTGGCGCGTAATGTTGCCCACAACCAGCGTAGCTGCCTGATCACAGGTGCCATCACCAAAATCAATGGTTCCTTTCAGAGCCTGGTTATAATCAAAAGAAATTACGCCGGAACTAACATATTTACAGGTAAATGCTTTTACAAGCGGTGTACTGACCGTAGAGACCAGACTGGTACCATCAGACGCAGAAAAATGGCTATTCCCCGTAATAGAGTAAACATCATCCAGAAAATTAAGCGGCGTGGCGCTGCCTGCCGTCATCTGAACCGTTTTATTTCCACTGTAATGGAAATTGGTGAGATCTGGAAAGGTAAAAATGCCATTGTTAACCTGAGTACTGAAGTTCCAGCCATTCAAGGTAGAATTATTTGTTATTGAACAACTTCCCTGCAATCCGTAACCATTTACATAATAATGATCGAACGTAGCTGAAACGGTGGTTCCCGGAATCAGTAAGGAACCAGTGAAGATATATATGATCTTTCCTTTGCGCATCACCCCATCCACACTGCCTGAACAGCCATCTACGCCAAAGTCCAGCGTAAGGGTTTTAGGAAAACCACCACCTGATGCAGTTACTAATGTGTACGTAGCACAGCTAAGGAAAGACGCGGTATTCACCTGATTTGATGAATTGATTGCGGCTCCACCGTTGTGCAATTTGCCGGATTCTCCGGTTACCATCTCATCTGTATACCCAAAAAATGCATTCACGAGCACGTCGTTGTACGCATTATCGGCTACCGTTGAGGAATCTGAAAGACTGGCTGCTGCCGCGTCCTGCGAAGGTTTGGTAATATCTTTTTTACAGGCTGTTGTAAACAACAATGCTGAAAAAGCGAGGATCTTGCCGGATTGATAAATAAAACGGAATTTCATAGACTCAGTTGTTTAGTTGATCCTCTCTAACGAATCCGTTTTCGGCTTATTTCATACCCGGTATTTAAAAAAAGACTACAAGTGCAACTAGTTGATAAACAACTAATTAAACAATAAATGATCATCCGGTGAAGGCTCCGTTATTTACGTCTTTCAGGCGCTTAAGGAGAAAAAGAACCGCGTTTAGATCCTTTCCAGATTTGAGAAGAAAAAATCGCTTTCTATGCGTGCATTTTCATCGCTGTCGCTCCCATGGATGGCATTTTCTCCAACGGATGCAGCAAAAAGTTTGCGGATGGTTCCGGAATCCGCTTTTGCAGGGTCTGTTGCCCCTATGAGCTTACGAAAAACTGCCACTGCATTTTCTTTTTCAAGAATGGCCGCGATAATCGGACCCCGGCTCATGAATTCAACCAGTTCACCGTAAAAAGGGCGAACCTGGTGAACGGCATAGAATTCTCCGGCTTTCCCTTCAGAAAGGGCGGTCATTTTAAGTGCAACTAACTTGAATCCTGCCTTTATGATAATGTCCAGAATAGCGCCTGAATGCCCGTTCGCAAAGGCATCTGGCTTGAT
>JAYVXJ010000868.1:0-3178 GCA_043785285.1 Chitinophagaceae bacterium | reverse complement strand
TTACATAAACGGATTAAACTCCCGCTCATACCCAATTGTTGTCGGTTCCCCATGACCGGGATAAACAATTACCTCATCCGGCAGCGTGAACAGCTTCTCCCGGATACTCCCCAGCAACATTTCCGAATCTCCTCCCGGGATATCAGTCCTCCCTATCCCCATCCGGAACAACACATCCCCGCAGATCACAAACCCCTGATTCCGGCAATAAAACGCTACGTGTCCAATCGAATGGCCGGGCGTAAATAAAACTTCCAGCTCATCCTCCCCAAGGGCAATGCGGTCCCCCTCCTTCAAATACAGGATCTTTCCCGAATAATTTTCGAATGGCAATCCCCATACATCTCCCGATTTAGGCCCGAAATCAAAGGTCCACTGCTCTTTTTCCCCAATCCGCAACTGGAGCCCGTACGTTTCTGCAACCCATTTATTTCCAAATATATGGTCCAGATGGCAGTGGGTATTTAACAAAAGGTTGGGAACCAGCTGATGCGCTTTCAGCCAGGCAGCCAGGGTTTCCTTTTCTTCGGGAAAATAACATCCGGGATCTACGAGGCAACAGGCATCTTTTCCGTTGTAAACCACGTATGTATTTTCCTGGACAGGGTTGAATATGAAGCTCTTTACCGTTAGCATATTAGCCTTTTTCAGATCAAAATCTATTTCACCGGTTTTAGGGATTGTCTTAACTTGAACCGTGATTCTTCTATAATTCCCGATATAATATGCAAGATCCGCATAAGTTGAAGTTGAAAGAATTTTTTTTAATTGCGTCCGCCCTGTTTTTTTTTCTTCTGAACGCTTCCGCCCAGGTAAATACTGTTGAATTCGGCAAAAACAGGCTCCAGTTCAAGAATATGAAATGGAAGTATTACCAGACCCAGAATTTCAATACTTATTTCAATCAGAATGGCGATCCGCTGGCTAAATACGTGGCCCAGGTGGCAGAAAAAGAATTGGCCGGCATCGAACAACAGGTGGAATACGGCCTTCAGCGCCGGGTTAATATTGTAGTCTACAACAGTTTCAATGAAATGGAACAGTCCAATATCGGGTTGGATATGGACTGGCAAACCACCGGTGGTATTACCAAGCTGGTAAATAATAAGATGATCGTGTACTACACGGACGATCATAATAAATTGCGCATCCAGATCCGCGAAGGACTGGCCCGCGTTCTCGTGGAAAATATTTTATTCGGTGATGATCTGGGAGAATTTGCGGCTAACCAGGCCCTGCTCGACCTTCCCCAATGGCTGACAGATGGTTATATTGAGTATGTAGCACAAGACTGGAGTACCGAGCTGGACGACCAGCTGAAATCCGCCATGCTTTCCGGCCGCTATACCAACTTTTACAATATGGCTTTTGAAAAGCCAAACCTGGCAGGCCATGCTTTCTGGCATTATTTCGCCAACCGCTACAAAAAGGAAAACGCTGCTTATTTCTTATACCTCGCGCGCGTATACCGCAATACCAACAGCGCTTCCCAACGCATCTGTAAAAAGAAATTCAAAGAAGTGCTGGCGGATTTTATGACGGAAGAACAAGATCTCTATTACAAAGATATCCGCGGCCGCCGGAATGCTCCGAAAGGGTCTGTATCGGTAGTGGAAGAGGTCAACGACAATAAAGACTTTTTCCATTTCTCTCCCAACCCTGCTCCACGCAGCCAGACTTACGCAGTGGTGGAATTCAACCACGGACAATACAAAGTAGTGCTGCATGAAAATTTTATTTACCGGAAAGTATTGCTGAACAGTGGCGTTCGTACAAATGATAAAACGTTGCAGCCTCACTATCCGCTGATTGCCTGGGATCCTAAAGGGACCCGGCTCTCTGTCATTTATTATAAGGAAGGGAAAGTGCGGCTTTTTGTATATGATGTGGTTTCAAAATATAAGCGGATCGTAGAGGACCTCGACATGTTCGACCAGGTGCAGGATATGAAGTTTATGCTGGACAACAATACGCTTTTACTGAGTGCCGTAAAAAATGGACAGTCGGATATATTCGTCCTGCATCTTCAGAATAATAATCTGGAGCAGATCACCAATGATATATATGACGACCTGGATGCGTCCTTTGTTTCCTTCCCCAATAAAACAGGTATCATTTATTCTTCTAATCGTCCCTCCGGCTTCGCTCTGTCTGGCGACACGGTGCTGCCTTCCAATAACCGGTATAATATATTCCTGGTTGATAACTGGAACAAAAGTGAATTCAAACAGATCTCCCAGCTCACCCATTTAAACTATGGTGAAGCCCGGTATCCGATGCAATACAATAATTTCCATTTCACCTTTATCAGCGATGAAGCGGGTATTGCTAACCGCTATGCCGGATTTTTCACTACCGCAAGAGCCGGCATTGATACCGTATATCGTATCGGAGAGGAGATCCTGCACAACCCCGATCCGAAAGACCTCGACTCTACCCTCCGCGCCAATAAAAGATCGGAGCCCGATTCCATTTATACTTTTTCTATAACAAGGGATTCAGCTTATGTATTTGCACTGACCAATTACCAGAGTGGTCTGAAAGAAACCAAGATCGCGGGGGAAAACGGGCAGGTGAGTGAAGTGCGACAGGAAGGTGACCTGAAATTCCTGTATAAGTTAAAGGTTGATGAAAGCACACTGAAAAAACGCAATATCAATCCACGACAAACCGAATACCGGAAACAGAGCATCTTAGCTTCCCAGGTGGCCGGCGGTCAGGCATTGCAATATCTGCAGAAGAAGGTGGCTGACTCCATCAAAAAGCAGAATGATTTTTTTGAAAGTGAATTCGATAAAGAGAAAAAAGATACCGGGGTATCGCTTAATCTGCCTCCTGCCCAGCCTCCGGTAGATCCGCTGCTGAAAAGAGCCAGACTGTACGATTATAAATTGAAATTTTCTGCCGAAAATTTCTCTGCAGGATTCAATAACGATGTGCTGATCAACCGGTATCAACCTTTTACCGGAGCACTGCCTATTCAACTGGGTGGAGGCGATGCTTTCAATGCCATGTTCAAGGCTGCGGTATTTGATCTTTTTGAAGACATCCGGTTTACCGGAGCATTGCGTCTTCCCCTGTTTGGCGGAAATTCAGCTACCGGTATCAGCGCCGGTACGGGCGGAATCGGCATCTCCTCTTTCAATGCGGGCAATGGTTCCTTTTTTGACGGCGGCGG
>JAYVXJ010000867.1:0-3182 GCA_043785285.1 Chitinophagaceae bacterium | reverse complement strand
CAGCAATGGTTCCCACACCTGCTTTAGATACAAGCTTTACGCTAATGCGTGCTTTCCGGTTGGCATTCTTTAGATCGAAAATCAACTGCGCCAGATCTTCAATCGAATAAATATCGTGATGGGGTGGAGGAGAAATGAGTGGTACGCCCGGAGTGGAATGTCGCACTTTCCCGATCCATTCATCTACTTTATGTCCTGGCAATTGTCCGCCTTCACCCGGCTTAGCCCCCTGCGCCATTTTAATTTGCAATTCATCCGCCTGGGTGAGATAATAACTGGTTACCCCGAAGCGTGCGGAGGCAACCTGCTTGATTGCAGAGCGCATGGAATCTCCATTCGGCAGGGTTTCAAAACGGAATTCATCTTCGCCGCCTTCGCCGGTATTGCTTTTTGCACCGATACGATTCATGGCAATAGCCAGGGTTGAATGGGCTTCATGGGAAATAGATCCAAAGCTCATAGCCCCTGTTGCAAATCGCTTCAGGATATTTTCTTCCGGTTCTACTTCTTCCAGCGAAATAGAAGGCCGGGTTCTTTTAAAAGCAAACATGCTCCGAAGCGTGCACGCTTTTTCCATCTGATCGTTTACCAGCTTCGAATATTTTTTAAACGAAGCATAGTCGTTCATGTGCGTGGAATATTGCAGGAAATGAACCGTGCCCGGATTGAATAAATGAAATTCTCCTTTGCGTTTCCATTGGTAAACGCCACCGGATGGCAGGCGGTCCACCGGAATATCTTTTCTGCTGAAGGCAAATAAATGTTTAGCCAGGGTTTCACGTGCAATTTCATCCAGTCCCATCCCTTCGATGCGGGAAGTAGCTCCGGTGAAATATTTATCTACCACGGTATGGTTCAGGCCAATGATCTCGAATATCTGTGCGCCCTGATACGACTGCAAAGTAGAGATCCCCATTTTAGAAAATACTTTCAGCAGTCCTTCATTTACGGCTTTTATATAGTTTTTCTTTAGCTGTTCAGGATCCAGTGTTGTTTGCAATTTTCCGGTACTTTTTGCATCCCGGATAGTAGCAAAAGCGAGGTAAGGGTTGATGGCTGTGGCACCAAAACCGATCAGACAGGCGAAGTGATGGACCTCCCATACATCTCCTGCTTCTACAATGATCCCGACCTGTCCGCGATACCCTTTCCGGATCAGGTGATGATGAACGGCAGCCGTTGCCAGCAGGGAAGGAATAGACGCATGTTCCGAGTCAATGGCCCGGTCGGATAAGACCAATACTTCAAAGCCATCCAGTACGGCATCAACCGCATAGCGGCAAAGTCTTTCCACACCCGCCTGAAGAGATCCTGGTTTACCATCAGCTCTAAAATAAGTCTGCAGGGTTTTAGCCTGAAAGACGCCGGTATCGATGCTGCGGATTTTTTCCAATTCATGATTGGACAATACGGGGTGTTTCAGTGCCACACTATGACAGGCCAGCGGATCTTCCACCAGCAGGTTGCCGTTATTTCCGGCGAATGTGGCAAGTGACATCACCAGTCTTTCGCGGATGGGATCGATTGGCGGATTGGTTACCTGTGCAAATAATTGTTTAAAATAACTGCTGAGGTGTTGGGGTTCATCACTTAAAACAGCCAGGGGAACATCGGAACCCATTGATCCGATCGGTTCCTTTGCATCCAGTGCCATCGGTGAGATGATGCTTTCAATATCTTCCGTTGAATAACCAAAGGCTTTCTGGTATTTAAAAATCTGGTCGTGGTGCAGTTCGGTAAACAATACCCGGGGTTCCGGCAATTCCTCCAGCCGGATCTTATATTTATTTAGCCATTCTGAATATGGTTTGGAGGAACAGATGCTGTTCTTCAATTCTTCATCACTGATAATCCGGCCCTGCTCCATGTCTACCACGAACATCCTGCCCGGTTGCAGTCTGCCTTTTTCGCGGATCATTTTCTGCTCAACAGGCAACACGCCGGTTTCAGATGCCATGATCACGCGGTCATCGGTGGTTACACAATAGCGGGAGGGGCGGAGGCCGTTTCTGTCCAGCGTGGCGCCGATTATTTTACCGTCAGTAAAAGAAATGGAAGCAGGTCCGTCCCAGGGTTCCATAAGAGAGGCATGAAATTCATAAAAAGCTTTCTTCACCGGATCCATCTGTTCATTGCCATCCCAGGCTTCCGGGATCAGCATCATCATCACATGAGGTAACGAACGGCCGCAGAGCAGGAGCAATTCGATCATATTATCGAGACAGGCTGAATCCGACTGCCCTTCTGTAATGATGGGCAGGAGCATGTCCATTTCTTCCTTTGTGAAATAGGGAGATTCAAATCCTTTTTCACTGGTCTTGAGCCAGTTCAGATTTCCCTGAACGGTATTGATCTCCCCGTTATGGGCAATATACCGGAAAGGCTGGGCCAGCTTCCAGGAAGGAAAGGTATTGGTAGCGAAACGGGAATGAATTAATCCGAAGGCTGAAACTACCCGGTTATTTCTCAGGTCAGGAAAATAATCCCTCACCTGCATGCTGGTGAGCTGACCCTTGTAAACGACTGTTTTATAGGAAAGTGAAGCTACATAGAAGCCTATGGGATCTTTTTTTACCGTATTGTAAATGGTATGACTGGAATAATTCCGCAGAATAAACAGCTTGCGCTCAAAATCTTCCGGTTGGCTGATATGATCCGGGCTGGCAATGAAAACCTGCTCCATTTCAGGCTCCACCGAAAGCGCAGTATTGCCAAGTCCGTCGGGATTTACAGGAACTTTACGGTAGCCCAAAACCTCGAGGCCCAACTTCTCTGCAGCACGGTTGAAGATGTCCCTGCATTCTTCCCTGAGCATGATATCCCTGGGGAAGAATAACATGCCCACCCCGTACTTGCCATAAGCGGGGAGGTGAATACCCAGGCGGATACATTCATCAAAAAAGAATTCATGGGGAGTCTGGATCATGATTCCTGCGCCATCTCCGGTATTGCTTTCGCAGCCACAGGCACCCCGGTGTTCCATGTTTTCCAGGATGGTCAGCGCATCTGAAATGATCTGATGGGATTTGTTGCCTTTAATATTGGCTACAAACCCAATGCCACAGGAATCCCGCTCAAAGGAAGGATGATATAATCCTTGATTGCTTTCCATTAATTTCGATTAAGCAGTGAATGGCATCAACGAACAATCGTTAGGTCAGTGGTTTTTCTAAAGAAGTAGG
>JAYVXJ010000866.1:0-3185 GCA_043785285.1 Chitinophagaceae bacterium | reverse complement strand
CGCACAATCCCATATTAACCCCCTCCTTCACCACAGCGAAATAATAATTCCTTAATTTACCATCCCTTTCCCTTTCCATACGTTGCAAAAAAGGGGTGAGCATGGCAGTTATGAAAAGAAGAACGATACCAAGGGATATCAGTTGGCTGGCTTTTAATGCAAGGGTATTACAGGAAGCGGCGGATCCTTCGGTTCCGCTTCGCGAAAGAGTGAAATTCCTGGGTATATTTTCCAATAATCTCGATGAGTTTTTCCGCGTTCGGGTGGCCGCCCTAAACCGGATGAAGGAATTCAGTGGCAAGGGTAAGCTGAACATGCATATGGAGACAGCCCCGGACAAGATCCTGAGCCAGATTCAGGACATCGTGCTGGTGCAGCAGGAACGTTTTGATGAGATATGGAGAAATATCAATTCGGAAATGACGAATGAAAAGATCTTTATCGTCACGGAAAGAGAACTCAACAAAGAACAGCAGAAATTTGTACAGAATTATTTTGAAGAAGAAGCACGAGCCAATATCATTCCGCTGATGATCCAGAGCATTCCGCAATTCCCTTACCTGCGGGAAAAATCCATCTACCTGGGCGTGGTGCTCTCCCGCAAAACAGCCACATCGGAAGAAAAAAAATTTGCGCTGATAGAAATTCCCACCAGGCTGCTCGGCAGGTTTGTGATCCTTCCCTCTCCTGCTCCTGATGAACACCATATTATATTGCTGGAAGATGTGATCCGGTATAACCTGAAAAGTATATTTTCTTATTTCGGGTACGACCGGTATCGTTCCTGGGTTTTCAAAGTAACCAAGGATGCGGAGATTGATATTGACAACGATTTATCCACCACCCTCATTGAAAAAATTGAGAAAGGATTAAAAGACCGGCGTAAAGGAAAGTTTGTTCGTTTTGTGTATGATAAGGAAATGGATCCCGACCTGTTGAATTTTCTGATCAAGGGACTTTCTCTGACCAGGAAAGGAAATGTTATTCCAGGCGGCCGCATCCATAATTTCCGTCATTTCATGGAATTTCCGGATGTGTTTCCCAGAAAAGGCCAACGGAAAAAACCATTTCTTCCGCCACTCCTCGGAAAGAGTCATCGCATTACCGATATCGTGCTGGAGCAGGACCTGATGCTGCATTTCCCTTATCATTCTTTCAATCCGGTAATTGACATGCTGCGGGAAGCAGCGATTGATCCGGAAGTTACTTCCATCAAAATTACCTGTTACCGGCTGGCGCCAAATTCAAAAGTGATCAATGCACTCATTAATGCGGTTAGAAACGGAAAGCTGGTGACAGCCATGATGGAATTCCGCGCCCGGTTCGATGAAGAAGCCAACCTGGAGTGGAAAGACAGGCTGGAGGAAGAAGGCGTTAAAGTGATTGACATTATTCCCAACATGAAAGTGCATGCCAAGCTTTGTCTGATCCGGAAAAAGAACGGTCAACGCACCATTTATTACGGCTTCGTAAGCACCGGAAACCTGAATGAAAAAACAGCAACCCTGTATGGTGATCATTGCCTGCTTACCAGCAACCGGAACATCATGGCCGATGTGAACCGGATGTTCAACTACATGGAAAAATGGAAAAACGGACTGGGGCCTTTGAAGGCATGCAAAACACTTATTCCCTGTCCGCTCCTTCTCCGCAAAGAGCTTTACCGTATGATCAACGCCGAAATCAAAGCTGTAAAAAATAAAAAAGCAGGTTCCATAACCCTGAAAATAAATTCTCTTTCCGATGAGGAGCTCATTTATAAATTATATGAAGCAGCACGGGCCGGAGTGGAAATCAAACTCATTGTCCGGGGAATATTTTGTATGCTTCCGGAAAATAAAAAATTCAGAAAACCGGTCACTGCCATCAGTATATTGGATGAGTATCTTGAACATGCCCGGGTGTTCATCTTTCATAATCACGGCAAAGAAAAAGTTTATATATCTTCGGCTGACTGGATGGTGCGGAATATGGATCACCGGGTGGAAGCAACCTGTCCCATTACCGACGCTACCATTCGTAAAGAGCTAAAAGAGATTCTGAATATTCAGTTGGCCGACAATGTAAAAGCCCGGTGGCTGGATAATCGCTTACAAAATAAATACAAGAAAGATCAGTCGAAGAAAGTCCGTTCACAAATTGAAATTTATCAATACCTGAACCAGAAAAATATAAAAACGCTACCGGAAGCAGAACCGGGGCAGGCGCCTGTTACAGATATGTTGATTCCCATATAATAAAACCCAGATGTTATAGATGATACTGGCAGCCATAGATATCGGAAGTAACGCAGCAAGGTTGCTGATCACTGAAGTGACAGTAGGCGATAAGAAAACGGTGTTTGAAAAATTAAACCTGGTGCGCGTTCCTCTCCGGCTTGGATTTGATGTATTTGATAAAAAAGAAATTTCGCCCGGGAAAGCAGCCATGTTTCTCAATACGATCCGTTCTTTTAAATACCTGATGGATGCCTATGGCGTGTCGAATAGCAAAGCCGTAGCCACCTCCGCTATGCGGGATGCACGGAATAGTGCAGAAGTCCTGGAATCCGTTCGGGTAGCAACAGGAATAGAGATTGAAGTGATCAGCGGGGATGATGAAGCCTCCTTTATTTACGAAAATCATATTGCAGAAAACCTGGATAAGGAAAATGCTTATTTATATATTGACGTGGGTGGTGGCAGTACAGAGCTCACCTGTTTTGCCGATAACCGGCTGCTGTTCAAAAAGTCATTTAATATCGGCACCATCCGTTTAATCAAGAATCAGGTTACAGAGGCGCACTGGGATCAGATGAAAGATTTTCTGAAAAAAGAAATACGTGGCATCGTTAAGCATATAACAGCCATCGGGTCGGGAGGAAATATCAATAAAATATTTTCCCTGTCGAAACGAAAAGACGGAAAGCCACTAACCCTCGAATTATTAAAAGATTATTACAAAGAACTGAATAGTTTTTCCGTTGCCGACCGGATGCAGCTTTACAACCTGAAAGAAGACCGCGCAGATGTAATTGTACCGGCGCTACAGATTTATGTGAGTGTGATGCGCTGGATTGATGCACAGGAAATATTTGTTCCTAAAATCGGACTGGCAGACGGTTTGATCCAGGCACTCTACAGAGAACTCAACACTTTGAAACCGGTTGAACGGATTATATAAAAACGAACTGAAAGATAATAATT
>JAYVXJ010000865.1:0-3185 GCA_043785285.1 Chitinophagaceae bacterium | reverse complement strand
TGGCATTGATCGGATTGATGTTCACCGGAGCGGGCGTGCTTCCTTTAAAGAACTATATCCTGAGTGGTTTCTGGGAGAATGTGTTTGCCTGGTCAGCGCTTCTTCTCTTCCTGGTTTTACCGGTAGTGGGTTTACTCACCTGGTTGATCCGCCGTATTATCGGCGTCCGGAAAGGCGGCAACTACCTGGGCTATATTTTTGGTAGCCTCTGGGTAATCGGTTTGATCTGTCTGCTCTCCCTTATTGCCTCTGTTTCATCAGATTTCAGAACAAGGGCAGGGGTAAGCGAAGAGATAAAAATGAGGCCACCGACTAATGGCAAACTCATTGTAAAAATGAGCGATACAAAACCGGTATTTTATGAATCTGACTGGATGGGCATAAACTGGCATAATCATGCTCCCTTTTTTGAAGTGACAGAAGATAGTCTCACCATGAATACCGTTCGCATAAACGTTGTAAAGAGCAACGACAGCACCTGGCATATCCGTCGTGAAAAATTAAGCCGTGGAAATACCAGTAGTGCTGCCCGCAACCTCGCTACCCAGATTAATTTTGATGTTCAGCAACAGGATAGTGTGCTATACCTGGCCGCCGGATTTTCCATAAAACCCAATCAACAATTCAGAAATCAGCAGGTATTGATTGTTATAGAAATGCCGGTAGGTAAGAAAATCAGAATGGACGAAAGTCTGGAAGATTTTCATTGGTTCGATCTTAACAGAAACTGGCGCAATCACGACGGGATCAGCAGGGATTGGGAAGATAACCGGAACAACGATAGCTATTCCTCCTGGAACAGTGATGTGGATTATATTATGACCGGGCATGGTCTGGAAAGAAGCGCTGGAAATAGTACGCCAGGCGAGAATAAGCATAATGCAGAAGATCAGAATAAAGATGGAGATAAAAAAGAAGATACTCCAAAAGATGGCTATCGCTATCATAAAGCAGAAGTGAAAAAAGTAACAAAAACAGTAACGGCAGAATGCAATAAGGAAAGCGAAAACGTTTCCCCCCTCATTTTGTTTACCAAGTGGAGCTGAGGAAAAAGTTGATGGTTGACGGCCTTTATGTGCGAATTCTTAACTGATATCCGTCAACCATTGAACTTCATCTGCTTCTATAATTTTATTGGCATCCTGCAACGCAAGTTTTATTTTCGCCTTCTATTGCGTAAACTTAATCTGCGTTAGATGAAACACACAGCCTTCAATCAAAAGCATCTTGATCTGGGTGCAAAAATGATCGGATTCGCCGGCTATCTTATGCCGGTAAGTTATACCGGAATTAATGAGGAGCACCTGGCCGTCCGTTCCAATGCCGGAATATTTGATGTGAGCCATATGGGGGAATTTTTACTGAAAGGACCCCATGCGCTGGACCTCATTCAGCGGGTAACGTCCAATGATGCAGCTAAACTTACAGCAGGAAAAGCCCAGTATAGTTGTCTTCCCAATGCATCCGGGGGTATTGTGGATGACCTGCTCGTGTACTGCATTAAAGAAAATGGGTTGTACATGCTGGTAGTGAATGCATCCAATATCCAAAAAGACTGGGATTGGATCAGCAGCCACAATACCCTCGATACAGCAATGGAAAATATTTCGGACAGAACCAGTCTGCTTGCGATACAGGGTCCGAATGCAACAAAAATATTGCAACCGCTCACGGAAATGGATATCATGAATCTTTCCTATTACCATTTTGTGAAGGGAAAATTTGCAGGCGTGGATAATGTACTGATCAGTGCTACCGGATATACCGGATCCGGGGGAATAGAAATCTATTTTGAAGACAAGGGTGGTTCGGCAGATAAAATCTGGAAGGCCATATTTGAAGCCGGGTTACCGCTGGGTCTCAAGCCTGCAGGATTGGGAGCAAGAGATACGCTCAGGCTCGAAATGGGATATTGTTTATATGGAAATGATATAGATGACAGTAGTTCACCGCTGGAAGCCGGTTTGGGATGGATCACGAAATTCAGCAAGGATTTTGTTGGCCGCTCTGTGATTGAACAACAAAAAAAGGAAGGCTTAAAAAGAAAACTGGTGGGCTTTGAAATGCTGGAAAGGGGAATTCCACGCAACGGATATGAGATTACAGATGCTTCGGGAATGGCTATTGGAATAGTGACATCAGGAACGCAGTCACCATCTCTGGGAAAAGGCATCGGATTGGGCTATGTAACCGGATCTTTTTCAAACCTGGATACAACGGTTTATATTAAGATAAGGGATAAACTTTTGCAGGCCGTTGTGGTCAAACTTCCATTCTTGTCCTGACCTGGACGATTGCAGTTTTCAGAAAATCATCCGCGGGATTATTTTTATTCACCGGAAATTTTATTCGCTTTATGCACGATTCAAAACCTTTATTGCATACCTGCATGTCCCCGGCTCTTTTGCATTTGTATGATGCTGCACAGGCCACCGTAGTGATTATTGATGTTTTGCGGGCAACATCTACCATAGCAACTGCATTATTCAATGGAGCCAGACATATTATTCCGGTCGACAGTGTGGCCAAATGTATTGAACTCGGGCGGCAGATCAATTGCGTTACGGCTGGCGAAAGAGATGGAAAAATTGCCGAAGGGTTGCGTCATGGAAATTCTCCCTTTGAATATACCCGCGATTTTATTGAAGGGAAGATCCTGGTGCTGACCACGACTAACGGAACCCGTCTTCTGCATATGGCGCTGGACAAAGGCGCGCGTGAAATCATCACCGGTTCATTTGCGAATCTCAGTTCGGTGAGCCATTTTCTGATCAATCAGAAAAATAATGCTATCCTGGCCTGCGCAGCCTGGAAAGACCGGGTGAACATTGAAGATTTATTATTTGCCGGTGCGCTGGTTGATCGTATTAAAGATCATTTTTCCATTCCCTGCGATTCTTCCCATATTGCTGCAACACTATATAAAAAAGCCAGTAAAGATCTGTATGGTTTTATGAAATTAAATAATGCTTCACACTTTGGCCGGCTGATGGATTATGGATTGGAAAAGGATATCCGTTATTGTCTGGAACCTGATCTGGCCAATGTACTTCCTATATATGAAAACGGAAAACTCCGGGTTTACTGATTCTGTTCCCAGCCATCCATTTTTCTTTGGAATACATCCAGTGGCATGCATCCGTCTTTCAACACTTCATCATGAAATGCGGAAATTTTAAAAGCGG
>JAYVXJ010000864.1:0-10318 GCA_043785285.1 Chitinophagaceae bacterium | reverse complement strand
TGTGCTGCGAATAGGTTTGTACCTGATCGGTATAATAATCACTCAATATGTGCATCTCCTCAGCACTCGCCCTCCGGCAAACAATCAGCCGGAATGCTTTGGCGATTTTATCCTGCGTTGGGGATGATTCTGTCAGCAATTTTACCGCCAATACCCGGGATGCTTCCAGGACAGTTGGATCATTTAACATGACCAGCGCCTGCAGCGGTGTATTGGTTTTTGATCTTTTCACTTCACACTGGTCCCGGTTGCTGGCATCAAAGATGATCATGGAAGGTGGAGGCAACGTACGTTTAATGAACGTATATAAACCACGGCGGTAAAGGCTTTCACCATGATCCTGTTTATAGGAAGCCAATATCCCGCGACCGGAGGTGGAAGCTTCCCACAAACCCGGGGGCTGATAAACCTTAACACTTGGACCACCAATGGTTTTTACCAATAATCCACTGCTGGATAATACAAGGTCTCTTATAAACTCGGCTGGTAAACGAAAGCGCGGACCCCGCGCAAGAAATATATTTTCAGGATCAGCTTTTAATTTTTCGGGAGAAATGACCGCTGACTGCCGGTAGGTTGCCGACATCATTATTTTCTTTACCAGGTATTTGATATCCCATCCATGATTCACAAAATCCACGGATAACCAGTCGAGTAATTCCGGGTGTGATGGCAATTCACCCTGCATGCCGAAATTACTCGCCGTTTTTACAATGCCCCTTCCAAAAAGCTCCTGCCACATTTGATTTACAAATACCCTTGCCGTTAACGGATTCCGTTTATCAAATAACCATTCGGAAAGCCCAAGCCGGTTTTTAGGATAATCAGAAAATGGCAGTATGGCTTTGGGTGTACCAGGTTCTACGGAATCTCCGTGACTGTCGTACCTACCGCGGTTTAAAATATACGTCGGGCGTATTTTGTCGCTGTCACCCATGATCGAAACAATGAGTTTATTGGTATCGGGTTTGTTGATGAAGTTTAGAACACCTTTTACATCTTCATTGCTGATTTCCATCAACGGTTTTTTGGCATAGGTTTCCGGACCGCCAACGGTAGATTCCAATCCTTTTTCCTGGACATTATTAAAAAACGCGAACATCTGGTAATATTCCTTCTGCGAAAAAGGATCATATTTATGATCATGGCAGTGGGCACATTCCAGGGTAACACCGATAAAAGCCCTTCCAAAGGTATTCGTCCGGTCTGTTACATATTCAACCCGGTACTCTTCGTCAATTACGCCTCCTTCTTCTGTTATTTTATGATTTCGGTTAAATCCCGTTGCCAACAACTCTTCCTTCGTAGCGTTCGGCAGCAGATCGCCTGCCAGCTGCCAGGTAACAAACTGGTCGTAAGGCATATTTTCATTAACCGCATGAATTACCCAATCGCGCCAGGGCCACTGGGTTCTGTAGTTATCATCCTGATAACCGTGTGAGTCTGCGTAGCGTGCCAGGTCTAACCAGTGAACTGCCATTTTTTCTCCATAAGCCGGACTTTGCAATAAATGGTCAACCACTTTTTCATACGCGTTCGGAGATGCATCATTCAGGAAATTATCCATCATTTCTATGGATGGCGGCAGACCGGTTATATCGAGACAAATCCTTTTCAACAACCTTTCCTTGTCCGCTTCCTCATTTGGTTTTAATCCTTTTTCTGCCAGCTTATTTAATATAAAGTAATCAATTTCATTCTTCACCCATTTTTTATCTTCTATTTTTGGCAACGCGGATTGTTTTGGAGAAGAAAAAGCCCAATGCTTTTCGTATTTGGCGCCCTGGCTGATCCATTTCTTCAACACTTCAATCTCATCGGTTGTTAATGATAAATTGGAGGACGGCGGCGGCATCATCTCAGAAGTATCTTTTGAGGAGATGCGAAGAAATACTTCGGAATGAAAGGGATCGCCCGGAACCAGTGCATGGGCGCGGGGATTATCCTTTAATGCTTTATAGGCCTCTTCGGGAATGTCTAACCTCAGGCCGGCCTTCCGCTTGTTTCCATCCGGGCCATGACAGGCATAACACTTGTCCGACAGGATCGGACGTACACTGAAATTATAACTGATATCCGTGGATGAACCGGATTTTGAAGCAGCGGACGTGTTATGGCAGGACTGCATCAGCAAAACCGATGCGGTTACCGACAGCAACAACAATAAAACAACTTTTCGCATAGCCTAATCGTTAAAAATTGAAATCAGGTAATGGTTATTATCCTGCCATATTCCTGATATTCGGGCCCCCGGAATAATATACAAAATAATTGGCGCATTCAATCCTTTTTTATTTCAATAAAAATACTTATTATACCAGTATGAACTGGTACACAATATATATTCTTCTTTTAAACTATCCAAATTTTACAAAAAAATGGCTCCCCGCCCGGCTTTCCTGCGTGGCGGCCGCCTGATACTTTTTTAAATCAGAATAGCCGTTCAAGAAGCTATGCATACTTTTACATAGTGTTGCCATTTTGCGACACTTCCTCTTATCGTGCCAGGCATGCGTAAAAAAACGCGCTGCCGATGGAGGATTGGTTACACCATGTATCCTCAACGCTTTCATTTGTGTGATGGCAATACCTGACTTGTATTTTCATGGCTGCCTTGCTCTATAGGCCTTTATATCCTGCTGATTGATGCCGAATAATAGCGTTTTGTTAATACTGATCACACTCCTGACATCACCCCGCAAATGAAAGCCCGACCGCTGCTGATCGATATAACTGAAATTTCCTTGACCATTCCCCTTTAGTAATATACCATAATTTGCATCATATTTTCCAAAACGAAGCCTTGCCTGGTTAATATTCCCGCATAATAACAGGTCATCCTTTCCGTCCTTATCATAGTCCAGTGTTGTGATGCTGTATACCGGGGAGAATTGTGCCTGCAAGGGTAGGCTTTTTTCATGAAATTTTCCATCCGCACCGCCCGCAAAATAGGATGTTTTCAGGCAACAGGCTTGCAGTCGGCCGGCCCCTTTCAACTGATCTTCTGTAAAAATATCCTTGAGCCTGGCATCCGCATAACTCTTATAATCGGGGAAACGGGCGCCCTTATTACTCACTTGTTGCAAGAGCTCGTCCCGGGTCACAAAAGGATAACTGGTATCCCCGATATAGAAACAAAGGATCGGGTCAATAGCGCCATTCCCGTCAAAATCTTTATAATACAGTTCGGCCGGATGCTTATCATCCGCCTTACATTGGCTGTTCAGTCCCAGGTTGCCGATGACCAAATCGGGCCTGCCATCCTTGTTAAGATCCCCGACCCACAGTTTATTCCACCAGCCGCTGTATTTCTTATCGAAATAATCCCCGGTTTTGTTCCTGAGCCTGCCACTGGTATTAATGAATACCGTGACAGGCATCCACTCTCCTACTATTACCAAGTCTTTCAAATGATCCCCGTTCAAATCTACCCAGGCAGCATCGGTGACCATGCCGATCTTCTGCAAACCCGGCGCGATCGATGATATCTGGTCCGTGAACTTACCCTTCCCATCATTGATGAGCAGGTAACTGGAAGGTGTTTCCGGGTACCTGCCGGGAATGACCCTGCCTCCGACAAAAAGGTCCGGGAAGCCATCTCCATTTACATCTGCCACCCGCACGCAGCTTTTGCTCACCGTCATTTCAGGCAATGCGCCCCCGCTTTTGGCGAAATTACCCCTGCCATCACCCAAGTATAACCGGTCCTGTAACAGGGGATCCCCCGGCGAATAGTTATGATAACCCCCGCTCGCAACATAGAGGTCCATCAGTCCATCCCCGTCGGCATCAAAAAAAACCGCATCCGCATCTTCGCTCATTTTGTCCGCTTCAAATACAGGTTCCGCTTTTTTAAGGAAGCTCCCGTTCTTTTGCTGGATATACAGGCATCCCGGCTGCCCATTGCCGCCTCCGGCATATACATCTTCCAGCCCATCCCTGTTCACATCCCCCTTCGCCAGGCAGGGCCCGGAGAACGATAAGGGATTGATCAGCAGGTGCTGTCTTTTAAAATCATTGACCTCCGCTCCGGGATGGCGAAAATGGAGGGGCGATGGTATCTCTTCAAATAAGGGAGGAGCAGCCAAAGGCGATCGGTAAAGGCCCTTCGCATTCTTTTCCTGCAGGGTCAGCAACCTGTCGGACTTTATATCCTGGAGGACCTGCTGCAGGCCGCTTTGCCAGACGACCCGTAAAGAATCGATAGCGCTATCCTTACCCAGCCCGAAATGGAGGATGGGGGATACGCCGGACTGGTAGCCCTGTGCAGGCATCTGCTCCAGGTATTCCCTTTTATCCTTATTGTAAACGGTCAGTTTGGCTCCTATGCCCTCTGTGTTTTGTCCGGCACCCTCCAGCTTTATCTGCAAATAATGATTTTTCAATTGTTGTGTGGCCCTGTTCTCATATATAAATGCGGGCTGGTTATTATTATTCACCACCAGGTCCAGGTCCCCGTCGTTATCCAGGTCTGCATAGGCGGCTCCATTACTATTGGAAGGCAGGCTGATCCCCCACTGGGCGCTCATATCCGAGAACGTGAGGTTCCCATTATTACGGAAAAGATAGCTGGTCACATTGGAGGAAGGCATATGACTCACGATATCCAGCACATCTTCCCGTTTCAGGCGTCCCTTGACCTTCGTATACTCCTCCATGTATTTGATAAAATCCATATTGGTATAATCCCGGACATATCCATTAGTTATGAAAAGATCCTTCCAGCCATCATTATCGAAATCAGCCCATAGCGGCGCCCAGCTCCAGTCTGTATTGGAGATACCTGCCAATTGCCCTATCTCGCTGAAAGTGCCATTGCCGTTGTTCAATTGCAGCATATTGCGCATATACTGGTAGTAAAAGCCGGACCGGATATTCAGATCGAATTTTTCATAATTGTCCGGGGCGAATAATAATTTTTGCCGGTGATTGTCCTCCGGGAGCATATCCAGGGTGAAAATATCCGGTAACCCGTCATTATTTATATCGGCGACATTATTTCCCATAGAAAACTGGGAAATATGCCCGAAAGAGCCGGAGAGCTTATTCGAAAAGGTACCGTCGTGATTATTGAAATAATAGTAATCAGGTATGTTATAATCATTGGAAATATAGATATCCGGCCATCCATCCCCGTTAATATCGGCAATACCCGCCCCCAGCCCATAGGTCAGGGCCGAGCTGCTGATACCGGACTTTTCCGTCACATCATGGAAAAAGCCTTTATCATTCCGGAATAGCCTCACTCCGCAGAGGGGATTTACTTTTTTAAGTATTTCAGCGGTGGCTGTCTCGTTTAGTACAGGCAATGAGTTGGGATTATGATTGAGCAGGAACATATCCAGGTCCCCGTCCCTGTCATAATCAAAAAAATAGGCCTGCGTGCTATAGGATGAATCCGCCAGGCCATACCGCGCTGCCTGTTCGCTGAATTGCGGGATGCCGGCCGCATCGTTGCCCTCGTTGATGAATAGTTGTTTGATCCTTTTGAAGCCCGGCAGTTTACCCGAATAGCAGAGATAGATATCCAGCTTACCGTCCCCGTTCACGTCCGCGATGGTGACCCCTGTCTTCCAGGGTCCTGGTCTTCCGGAAACGCCAGCAGTTTTTGTTATATCCTCAAATTCCATGTGACCTTTATTCAGGTAGAGTTTATTATCTGCCATGTTGCCGGTAAAATAAATATCCTGTAAGCCATCACCATTCATATCACCAATAGCTACACCTCCGCCATTATAGAAGTATTCATAAATTAATACATTCGTATTCAGGCCTTCTATTAATGTATTGCTGAAGTCAATATGCGTTTTCTCCGGGGGCAATAAAGTAAACAGGGAATTTGAACTAACAGCAGGAGATTTCTTTTCTAAGGAATTATTATTACAACCGGATAAAGCGATTATTGTTAGGACGAATAACAGATAAGATGTGTCAGATTTGAAATGATTCAACTTTATAGAATTGAAGATGAAGATAAAACAACTATGCCAGTCTATAAGGTGACTGGCATAGCTTCAAAGTAATCCTAAAATGATAATTCGCTATTCATAACCCGGGTTTTGAATCAGCTTAGCATTTTTATTTACTTCATTCCTGCTAAGAGGTCTGAAATACATCTTATCTGCCCATTGCCTGTTTTCAAGGCCATTATCTGCAAATGGTGTATAGGTGTAAGTATAAATTGTTTCGTCATGCACATACGGTGAAGGCGCTATCTTTCCGGGTTTTAAGGTACCCACAACATTGATGTCTATAATTGATCTGCCCAGTGTGGTTGGCGCAATCATCCAGCGGCGGGCATCGTGGTAACGGTGTTCTTCATACGCCAGTTCTATCCTGCGCTCATTGCGGTAACGCTGTCTGAGTGCATCTCCCGCATCCGTAACAGCCGGCATGCCTGCGCGGAAACGAATTTTGTTTAACCAGCTTATTGCATCAGCCTCGTCACCCAATTCAATACATGCCTCCACATAATTTAGCGCCGCTTCAGTGTATCGGAAAAAAGGCCACGGTATATATTGCCTGGTATTATTATCCACAACAGCAGGATCCGGATCAACAAATTTTCTCATATAATAACCTGTCCAGCTTGCGTTCCAATTTTCCACGACGCTTTGCCTGGTATCCAGACCCGCTATCGTTGTTCCTCCCGGCCCCTGATATTGCCCGCTTTGTATTTGGTTGGCAGGATCAGGATTGCTGGTGATTTTATCACGGGGTTTCCAGTCCGCACCATCGAATAGAACGGTAGAATATAAGCGGGGATCCCTGTTTTTATATGGGGCAGCTTTATGAATCGGGTTGGTCCAGTCAAATTTTGAGCCGTCCATCATTTCATAATCATCCACCAATTCCTGGATGGGCACATTACCTGCCCAATTGTGATAGCCATTCGGGCCATTGTCCAGTCCTACTGATGTGCCATCTGTACCGGGACCACCACTTACTAACTGGGAGGAGAAATCACGTTCAAATAATAATTCAACTGATGCCGCTTTATCTACACCGGGAGCATTACTGCCACCACCCATAGCTATTGCAGTATAATATACTTTTGCGTCAGCAACGGAAGCGGGCGCAGAAAGGTCCAGCTTATAACCGCCACCACCTGCATCCAAAACCGCCTTTGCTGCATCTTTCGCAGACTGCCAGCGTGCCGTGCGGTCGCCGCTTACATATCCCAACAACTCAGGATTGGCAAATGCAGCTATCACGCCGGATTTTGCTTTTGCAGCAGGAATATCATGCAAATCACTGGCTGCATATAACAGGATCCGTGATTTCAATGCAAGGGCAGAAATACTTGTTGCACGTCCCTTATCCAGCGTTTTCCCGGTTAATAACAAGGCAGCGCTGTCGCAATCTTTCACTATAAAATTCACACACTCTTCAAAGGTATTCCTGGCTATACTATAATCCTGGTTAATGCCATAAGTATGGTCAACCAGGGGTACGGCCCCGTAGTAACGCACTAACTGGTGGTAGTAATAAGCACGTAAAAAATGAGCCTCACCACGCAACCTGTCATTTAAGTCCTGGTTATCAAAACCGGCTTTTGCCAGGTTCTCCAATGTAAGATTGCAGGGCCTTATATAATTGTACATGCTACCCCACTCATAAGTGCCATCCTCCCAGCCCAGGTTTGAAGGACTTAGAGTTCCTTCATTAATGACATTAATACCACGGCCAGGATGCACAAATACAGCTTCATCAGAAAGGGAGGCCAACTGTTGCTCGGGAAAACCTCCGTTTTGCAAACCATTATATATATTCGTTACGAATGCTTGAGATAACCCCTGATCTTTCCAGGTGGCATCGGATGAAATAGCATTTAAGGGTTCTGTATTTAAAAAATCGCGCTTACAGGATGTAATAAATACAAATCCCGAAATGACTAATATAATATTTTTAAGTATTTTTTTCATATTCTTCATTTTTAAAAGGTTACTCTTACCCCTGCATTGATAATTCTTGCCTGTGGATAATACTGACCGCTGCCATTGGTTGATTCCGGATCCCATATCTTCATTTTATCCCAGGTTATCAGGTTCAGGCCATTGACATATACCCTCAGGTTACTGATGCCTGCTGTTTTCCCGAGAGCTGCAGGAAGATTGTAGCCTAATTCAATATTTTTCAGGCGGAGGTAATCGCTGCTCCTGAGGAAATAGGTATTATTACCAGCAGTACCTCCAGTATAATAGGTATTGTTTCTGTTGGCAATACGTGGGTCCACACTGCTTGGGTGATCGATGGTCCATTGATGATCGTAAGAGTATTGCAGATAGTTTCCGATATCCCCGGATTCTGTACCAAAAAATAACATTCCTCCCGTAGCTCCCTGGAACAATATAGACAAATCAAAGTTGCTATACTGAAGTTGGATATTGAGCCCCCCGGTAAATGTGGGATCCTGCGTTTTATCTAATCTTTGCTGGTCATCACCATTAATCTTACCATCTCCATTGACATCTTTAAATTTCATGTCACCCGGACGAAGTGTATTCGTTACCCCGCTATAATCAATCTGATTTTTATCAATATCAGACTGGTCTTTGAATACACCATCATACTGATAAGCAAGAAATGCAGCACCACCATTGGCCGTGAAAGGATGTCCCGTAGCATTTTGCCATTTCGGTGCGCCGGGGGCTTCATCAAAAAATAAAATTCTATTTTTTGCGTAACCGCCATTTACACTCACCGAATACCTGAGTTTGCCGGCTTGTCCATTATAGCCCAAAACAAATTCATATCCCTTGTTTTGTATTTTGCCGATGTTTTCAGGAGGTAATAAATTGGCTATTCCGGATGAGGCCGGTGTTGATCCCAGTTTTTGCCATAAGATATTATTACGCTTGTTATAGAAATAATCGAATTCAAAATTAATTTTCCCCTTCAATAATTGTCCTTCCAACCCGATATCTGAATTATTAGTTACTTCCCAGGTAAAACTCGGATTAGGCACAACGGTTTCATACAATGTGGTAACTCCCTGGCTGCCGATCACATAATTACTAAAGCCATAGGTAGACAGGTATTGATATTCTTTAAGGAAGCCTCCGTAATATACCTGATCGTTACCCATTCTTCCCCATGATCCTCTTAGTTTTAAATAATTCACGATGGGCACACTGTTTTTAAAGAAATCTTCTTCGGAAATTCTCCAGCCGGCTAAAACCCCCGGGAAAAATCCCCAGCGATGCGCTTCGGGAAACAGGTAAGTTCCGTCATAACGCCACAGGAATTCTGCCAGGTATTTTTCCTTATAGTTATAGGCAGCCCGGCCAAAATAACTCAGGCGGGCTCTGTTATAAGCGGAACCTCCTATATTTTGCTGGTTTGCGCCTCCTGCAAATAATTGGTCAACAGCAGATGAAATAAAGTTGGTGCGATAGGCATTGAAATCATCCTCATTGTCTGTTTCTTTTGTGACTGCTGCCATCAGGTTAATCGTATGACTGCCGAAAGTACGGTCGTAATTAATAAACCCTGAAGTCAGGATATTTAAATACCGGGCATCACTCTGGCTTAACTGAGGATTTGTAAAAGTTGACCTTATACTTTTTGTAAGCAAAGGTGTTTTGCCATCTGCTTGGTAAGTGGCATGATCCCAGAAGTAGAGGGACCAGGGGGTCTGCCATGTTTTGGTGCGCTGGACCTCATTATCAACAGAAACTGTTCCGGTCAGTTTCAATCCTTCCACCCAGGGAATGACTACTTCCACTTTTCCTATACCGAGAAAATAATCTCTTTTATCCTTATCATAACCGGTTTGATTGGTGGCGATCACAATTGGATTCTGGCCATTTTCAATATCAGGTCCGGGTAATCCGTTTGGCCAGACTTCGGGATCTGTCGGTCTGCCCCGCATCAACATTCTGAAAACAGAGCCGGCACTTTGTGTTGGGAAAAAGCGATATTCTTCGCGCAGGTTTATTCCAAAACTGGTATTGATGTATTTATTTATTTTAGCATCTAAGTTTACCCGGGCACTATATTGCTTATATCCTGTCGCTGAATTTTTGTAATAAGCATCCTGGTTTTCATAGTTCAGGGAAGCGAGGTATTTGACATTTTCTGACCCTCCGCTCAACTGCAGCGTATGCGCCGATTGCGGAGACCAGGTTTTTAAAGTTGTTTTAAACCAATCGGTATTGGGATGGCCCCAGGGGTCAGAACCGTCTTTGTATTTCTGAACATCTGCAGGTTGAAAAGGCGCAAGTACGGTATTTCCGCCGGCAGTTACATAACTTCCTGTTGAGTTAAACGCAGCCAATGCCGCAGTCCATTCTGCAGGAGGAATATTATCATATAT
>JAYVXJ010000863.1:0-10324 GCA_043785285.1 Chitinophagaceae bacterium | reverse complement strand
GAACAAGCTTTCTTTTGAACCCTGTTTCCCAGAACACTGGCCTGCCTTTACGATAACTTACCGGTATGGAGAATCTGTTTATCAATTGAATTTTGATCAGCTGGAAACCTGGAAGGAAACCACCATTCTGCTGGATGAACGAGTGCAGGAAGGCAACGCTGTTTTTCTGGTGAATGATCAGGAGACTCATCAGGTGACTATCCGGTTGCCCCTGGCCAGCGGGAAAGCAATAAAGCTATTGTCTGAAGCGGTAAAGGTTTAAACTCAGGATGCTTTTTTCTTTTTCGTATTCAGACTGGCCTTGAGCTGGGACATAAGGTCTTTTGATTTGCTGTGAACTACGCGCAGGTGAGACAGTTCCGGTTTCTTGCCTTTTGCTTTGGCATGAATAAGTTTGAGGAGCTCATCGGAGTATGTGTCTTTGTATTTGGAGATATCAAATTTTCCGGTGAGTTGATTGATTAATGCCTGGGCCATTTGCATTTCCCCCGGCTTAATGGTGGTTTTGCCCGGCACATTAATTTCGTTCACGTTGCGAACCTCCTGGGCAAAACGAATCTTATTCAGGATAATCACATCGTCCAGCGGTTTTATTATACAAAGGGCTTCCTTACTTCTCATCACAAAATTGCCAACCCCTACTTTACCACTTTTCTTTAATGCTTCTCTCAAGAGGACATAGGCTTTTTCTCCCGACTTTTGAGGCTCCAGGAAATAGGGGGTTTCGTAAAAAACAGAATCGATTTCAGATTCATCTACAAATTCCATGATTTCGATAATCTTTGATTTCTCCGGACTGGCTTTTTCAAAATCTTCATCCGTAACCACCACATACTTGCCGTTATAATCATACGCCTTAATAATATTATCCCATTCCACTTCCCGGCCGGTATCTTCATTTACTCTTTTAAAACGGATCTTAGCACGATCCTTTTTATCCAGCATGTCCAGATCCAGATTACTGTCCTGAGTTGCACTGTAAACGCGTACTGGAATATTCACCAATCCGAACCCAATGGCTCCTGTCCAAATAGCTTTCATACAATTATTTATTGATATTAAACAGTTGAGAACTAAAACAATGCCATACCGGAAATCAATTCAGGTATTTGTTAAGATCCGTGAGACTGATCGGCTTTTCCCAGATTTTTATGGAGGGGAATTGTTGGGAGATTGTCGGGTTGTATTGATATGCACTGATCAGGTTAATGCGGGTATTGGGATAATGCGTACAGATGAATTCTGTTTTCTCCCAACCAAGACCGTCGGGAAGATTGTTATCCAGGAACAGAATATCGGGTTTGACATTTTCGAGGAAATCCATACCTTCTTTCAGCGTATAAGAAATGTACACCTCATAGTTCTTTTTTATAAAGTAATTTTTGATTAGAAGACAAAAGTCTGCTTCATCATCAATTATAAGTACTCGTTTATCCGCCATTTTAAAGAAGTTTCAGGTATTTTTTTAAGGTGGGTTTGCTTCGCGGATTAAAAAGCTAGTGAATGCAGTTCCAAATATAGTGACACTTTATAAAAATAATTTGAATATTTTCTATCTTTTTTTGTAGAAAATGATCTACAAACAGTAAATAAATTACGTCGCTGCCTCATTTTGCAAATGAATAAAGATAAAAGAGGGTTATGGCATGAAATTAATAACTACCATTTATCTATTAGTTAACCCTCAATAATTATTTATGCGTAGTCTATTGTACATTATCGCGGTTATTCTGATCATTGGATGGATCTTGGGCTTTTTTGTTTACAGTACAGGCGGACTCATTCATATTCTGCTTGTTATTGCGATCATAGCCCTGATCCTTGCCGTAATACGGAGAGCCTGAGGTGGAAAGTAAATCAGGTAGAAATGCTCATTCAAAGCTCATTCATTTGAGTGGGTGAGCATTTTTCGTTTACTGGCATGTTTTTTCGGCTTATTCAATAAACGGTTTATATGAACATTACGGAAACCATTCAAAAAAATCTGGGCTTTGAGAGTATACAAAAGATTGATCCCAATTCCCAGGAAGTTACGGATAAAGAGGATATTCATGGTAATACGGCAATGGCACAGGCTGCCATCCCTTCCATATTACTTGGTCTGTTCAACAGGCTGGAAAAGGAACCGGATGCATCCTGGCTTGCAGGCGATCAGCCAACAGGCAGTTTGTTAGCGAAGATATTCGGCAAAGCACAAGAGGAGGTCATTGAGCAGGTGAGTAAATATTCCAGAATACCAGATAAGAATGTGAAACAGGAAATGGAACATATTGCTTCTGAGTCCGTCCGGGTGATAAGGGATAATATTTCAGACCTGACGAATGAAAACAAGATTACGGCGTTTGTGGCCCAGCATAAGCAAGTGGTGCTTCATTATTTGCCAGCTTCCCTTAAGCTCGGTGTTATACTGGGTAATAATAATCTGGACGATAGAACCAATAAAATGGAAGGTCCGATATCGGGATTGATGAATCGGATGGAAAAGCAATTTAATTCTTCTGAAAACAATTAATTACTAACGGACTGCTGTTCACGGATATGCAAAGGGCGGGTGGGTTGAGACTTTTTTCTATGAAAAATTTTATCAATCAATATCGATCCTTTCTCTTTGATCTTCTCTGCATTCTTTGCAACCACGCCCACAACGCCGAATTCAAGCGCAGCTCCAATCACTTTACGGAGTACGCTACTGCCGGACTTTCCTATCAGTAATTTCCTGCCCAGTATCCCGGAACCCAATCCTATTGCAGCTTTCAACAGATCCTGCTTATTTTCTCCGGAAAAAACAGATTGCACTCCGTGTTTGATTAAATTAATGGGTTTGAGGTTTTCCATAACGCCGGAAAAATGATCTTTTAATTCCTCTTTTTGAAATCTTGCTTTTCTTTCCAGTACTTCAATGGCCTCACTCAGTTCCGTTGCAGAATTTATTATTCTCTTCATACAGGTCTATTTCAGCATTTTTTTAATGATCATATTGGTAGCCGGTGTTTTTATCCATTTATCCCGCAGCAGATAAAGCAAAAACAATACAATTCCATAGAACCCACCCATAATAAAAAAACCTGCGTGGGTCGAGCCTACAAGAGAACCCAGGTAAAAGGCGAGGCCGATACTGATAAACAGGAAAAACAACAGTCCTACAAATAATCCAGAAATCAATACGATAATGGTGGATAGTACATCTGATGATTTAGCAATCGTTTTCAGTTTAACCAGTTCAATTTTTGTCTCTGCATAATCCTGGGATTTTTCGAGGAGCGATTGAAAAGAATGGGCTGTATCAGACATAATAATGATTAATGCTTATGGCAAAGTTAGTTACTTTAAAATACCCTGGAATTTATCTTCCAACCGGTCTATAAATTCATTGAATTTACCCTTCAGATCTTCCGCCAGGTTATTGCCTTTCTTTACCAGTTTTCTACTGAACGTGTTTTTCTTTTTAGAAGAAAACAGAAGGCTGACCACGGTTCCTGCAGCTAATCCGGTTAAAACGCCTGCTATTAGTTTTTTGTTTGTCATATTATTTCATTTAATGAATAATACAGCATAAAAATCAGGCCATACCCTATCACCACAATGTATTTTCATCCGCAGATCAATCAGCCGGTAATACGGTATTCAGTAAAAAAATGGGCAGTTATTTCTACGATTTATACACTAAAATGAACAAAACCAATCTGAAGATAAGGTTCAGTAATAGGCATGATCTTCTAATGATTATTGTAATAACCATCAGACCCAATCAGTATATGGCTACCGCAGAAACCAGTTTGCCCGCATGGGTTCCTTTTAAAAGGGCCGTTCAGCATGCCGGAGAATTTAGCTTATTTTTTTTTCGCTTTTTAAGAGAGGTATTTAAAACACCATTTGAAGGCAGGGAATTTCTGCTTCAATGTTATAAAGTTGGGAATAAATCATTGCCGCTGGTAGCCGTAACGGCATTTATCATGGGATTGGTACTTACCCTTCAAACGCGTCCTTCCCTGGCTGCTTTTGGCGCCGTTTCCCTGCTGCCGGGTATGGTTAGTGTTTCCGTGATCAAAGAAATGGGACCGGTGATAACGGCCGTCATATGCGCCGGCAAAATCAGTTCCCGCATTGGCGCGGAACTGGGATCGATGAAGGTTACTGAACAGATTGATGCCATGGAAGTATCTGCCATCAATCCTTTCCGTTATTTGGTGGTGACACGGGTTTTAGCCACAACATTAATGCTTCCACTACTGGTCATCTTCTCCGATAGTATTTCATTATTCTCTTCTTATCTGGCGTATAATATTCATGGGGATATATCCATTACCCGTTTTTTTAACCTTGCTCTTTCAAAACTTGACTGGATTGATATTATTCCATCGATTATTAAATCCATTCTTTTTGGTACCGCTATTGGAATTATCGGTTGCTATAAGGGATTCCGGGTGGATGGGGGTACGGCGAGTGTGGGTACAGCAGCTAATTCAGCAGTCGTCACTGCTTCGTTGGCTATATTCTTAATTGACCTGCTTACCGTTCAGATTACGGATATTTTATAAAAGAAAGATGGAAACAGGAATAGATACGGAACCGGTGGTGAGCATTCAGGGATTAAGTAAAACCTTCAACAACATTCCCGTTCTGAAAAGAATTGACCTCTGCATTAAAAAAGCAGAGAATGTGGTGGTGTTGGGAAAATCAGGGTCCGGTAAATCCACACTGATCAAATGTATGATTGGTCTGAGTGAACCGGATGAAGGCTCCATTTGCATTATGGGACAAAATATGGCAGAAGTCAACTATGAAGAACTCAACAGACTGAGAATTAAAATTGGTTTTCTTTTTCAGAGTGGAGCTTTATATGATTCCATGACCGTATTCGAGAATCTGGCATTCCCGCTCAGGCATCATAAAAAGCATTTAGTAAAAGAAAAGATTGCTGAGCTGATCCGGGAAGTGCTGGAGAATGTAGGCCTGCCGGATGCAGGAGAAAAAATGCCTGCTGAACTATCCGGTGGCATGAGTAAACGAATAGGCCTGGCGCGTACGCTCATTCTGAAGCCATCTATTATGTTATATGATGAACCAACAACAGGCCTGGATACGGCAACTGCAAAAGAAATCAGTCAGCTCATCCTGGATATGCAGCGGAAATATCAGATATCTTCTTTGATCATCACGCACGACATCAGCTGTGCAAAAATGACAGCCGACCGGATTGTGATGCTAAAAGAAGGAATTATTGTAGCGGAAGGAACGTACGATGAGCTGGCAAAAAACGAAGACGAATGGATCCAATCCTTTTTCAGTTAAATGCATAAAACAAGCAATGGTATGAAATCAAATGCCGGTCTCAAATGGAAATTAGGCCTCTTTATTATCTGCGGACTGATACTGCTGGTCATTGGACTATTTTATGTGGGCAAACAAAAAAATATGTTTGCATCAGTTTTTACCCTGAAAATCATTTTCAATAATGTAAGCGGATTGAAACCGGGGAATAATATCCGGTTTGGCGGCATCAATATCGGAACCGTGGAAAGTATAGTACTGATTACAGATACTTCCGTACTGGTGAATCTGTCTATAAAAACAGAAGTGCATAAGTTTATTCACCGGAATGCCATAGCCAGCATTGGTTCGGAAGGATTGATGGGTGACCGGGTTATTGTCATTTCTCCGGGAGCCGGTGAAATGCCACCCGTGAAAGAAAATGAAATCCTGGCTTCCACTGCGCCGGTGGAAACGGATCAGATCCTTGCGGGATTGAAAAAGTCGGCAGATAATGCTGCCATCATAACCCAACAATTGGCTGAAGTGGCCTATAAGGTAAATCACGGACATGGAGTTTTGTCTCGCCTGCTGGCTGATTCCAGTATGGGAAATAATTTGCATACCACCATGGCCAACCTGAAAAAAGGCTCCGAAGGACTAAATGAGAATATGGAAGCGGCAAAACATAATTTCTTACTCCGGGGATATTTCAAAAAGAAGAAGCGGGCGGATGAAAAAAAGAAAAAGGAAATGGAAAAGCAGAAACAAGAGAATAGTAAAGACAGCCCTGCTCCCGGCACCAGGTGATGGATCCGTTCGTTCGTCCGGAAGCTTTTTTTGAAGGATTGGGATAGGTGGTGTGGGATAAGTGAGATCGGACAGGATTCCCCATTTTGGGTAATTGGTTCCCCGAAATTGTAAATTCCCCAGCTTGCACCGCATTTTTCCGATTAGAAATTTTTGGTGTTCTATTTGTTTTATTAGCCTAACAAAAGACACAACATGCTAAATCAGCTTCAGTCGCAAAAGCTACAGCATAAGATTCTTCCTCACCATATTGCTCTGCTTAACCTGCTTCATCTTGATTCCCTTTCCCTGGAACAACGGATTGAAGACGAGATTAACGAAAATCCCGCATTGGAAGAAAGCAGCAATAACGAAGATTTGCTGAACGATAAATTTTCCAAAGAAACCGTTCAGGATTTTCAGAATTGGGAGGAATATGGGTACGACGATATTCCGGATTATAAAACAGAATACGAAAATTATCTTCCATCGGATAAGATGCCGGACCGGCAGATTGCAGAATCCGTTGATTACCGCATAGAATTAAAAAAGCAATACCGGTTCAGCGAATTGAATGAATCAAAATATGCGTTGGCTGATTTCATGATTGATTCCCTGGATGAATATGGATTTCTGGCGCAGGATCTCGAAGCCATAGCAGAAGAAATTTCATTTAAGCAACACAGCTGGATAAACGCATCGGATCTGGAACAGATTCTAAGAAATATTCAGGAACTGGACCCACTGGGTTGCGGATCCCGGAACCTGGGAGAGTTTTTTCGGATCCAGCTTACTAAAATGGATCAATCAAAACCTTTGATAAGTACAGCAACAGAACTGGTGAGCTATCATTTCCAGGATTTGCATGCCTGCAACATTGAAAAGATACGCCGGGATATGAAATTGAAGGACGAAGAAGTGAAGCAGGTACTTCAACTGCTCGCCGCATTAAAGACGCGTCCGGTTACTGCTCCAGCCAACAGCATACAGGTAAACAATACTGTTTTCCCGGATTTCATCATTACCATGGAGGCTGAAGAAATTATTGTTGCGCTGGCCCGCCAGCGTTCTGCTACTTTGCATGTAAACCAGACCTGGGCTGAAACTGTTCAAAATCTGGATAATGATAAATCAACCGACAGGGGCACCCGCCAGTATATGCGCAGCAAGCTGGCTTCAGCACAATGGTTTATCAAGGCCATCCGGGAAAGGGAATCCAACATGCTTAAAGTGATTAATGCCATTGTTCAATTTCAGTCGGAATATTTTAAATTCGGAGATACCATGCAATTTAAGCCCATGGTACTGAAAAATATTGCTGAAATTGTAGGATTGGACATTTCAACCGTTTCACGTATCACCTGTAATAAATATGCAGATACGCCTTTTGGTATGATCCTGCTGAAAAATTTATTTACGGAAGGATTGTCCAATAAGGAGGGAACCATTACCAGCAACAAGGTGATACAGACCATTGTTGAGGAAGTGGTGGAGAAAGAAGATAAAAAAAGACCATATACCGATCAGCAACTGGCAGATATTCTCTCCGAAAGGGGTTATATTGTGGCACGCAGAACCATTGCCAAATACCGGGATCAATTGAATATTCCGGTGGCCCAGATGAGAGCGTTTTTCTTTTAAGACACATCCAAAACATATAGAACTAATAATTAATCGTTTATGAAAAAAATCCTGGTAATTGATGATGACAGGGATATTTGTTTGTTGCTTAATCGTTTTCTAAGCCGCCGTGGATATGAAGTAATAGAAATGTTTACCGGTAAGAAAGCATTGAACTGGCTTGATACAAACCAGCCGAATCTCATTATGTGCGATTACCGGTTGGGCGATATGGACGCAATGGAAGTGCTCACCAGTATTAAGAGTAAGTATCCGGAAATGCCAGTCATCATTATCACCGGGTATAGCGATATGCGCACGGCAGTTAAAGTAATGAAGATGGGTGCCTATGATTATATTACCAAACCCCTGCTTCCTGATGAAATTATTCATACCATTCAACAGGCCATCGAGCATGGAGAAACCCACGACGCCAAATCAGCTGTTAAAAAACAAACGCCTGTGGCTGTTACTCCGGAAGCTAAAGGGGTTACTTATTCGGGTAATTATATTTTTGGGGATACAGAAGCGTTCCGGAAAATTATAAAACAGGTTGCACTGGTTGCACCTACCAGTTATAGCGTGATCATTTATGGCGAAACAGGAAGCGGCAAGGAATCTATAGCGCAGGAAATTCATAAACGCAGTAAGCGCAGCAGCAAACCGTTTATCGCCATTGATTGCGGAGCTTTATCGAAAGAGCTTGCAGCCAGTGAATTGTTCGGACATGAGAAAGGCGCTTTTACAGGAGCTTTGAATCAAAAGAACGGAAGCTTTGAGCTGGCCAATGGAGGAACCATTTTTCTGGATGAAGTAGCCAATCTTTCCTACGACGTTCAGGTATCCTTACTGCGCGTAGTTCAGGAAAGAAAAATGAGAAGAGTGGGGGGAACAAAAGATATTGACCTGGATGTGCGTATCATTATTGCCAGCAATGAATTGCTCTGGAATGCCACCCGCACAGGTAAGTTTCGCGAAGACCTCTATCACCGTTTCAATGAATTTTCTATCGAAATTCCGCCTTTGAGAGAGAGAAAGGAAGATATTATGTTGTTTGCAAATCATTTTCTCAGGGTCACTAACGAGGAGCTGGAAAAGGATGTGAAAGGATTTGATCCGGATGTGGAAAACATCTTCACTAAATATGTATGGTTCGGGAATTTGCGGGAATTGAAGAACGTAATTAAGCGGGCAACCCTGCTCACGGAAGGAGAATATATTGAGGCGAGAACGCTTCCTTTTGAAATTTCCAATTATAGTAAACTGCAATTTGGTGAACAGCCTCCAGCCAACCTTTCTGCCGCTGCACAATCGGCCCCCATTACGGTTACAGCAGATCCAAAAACGCCAGCTGGTAAGATTAATCTTAATGAAAGTTCCTTGAAAGAAGCGAGTATTGATGCAGAATACGAAATGATCCTGCAGGCTTTGAAAGAATCCAATTACAATAAGAGCAAAGCTGCCCTGTTATTGAAAATTGACAGAAAGACATTATACAATAAGATGACGTTATATGAAGAAATGAAAAATCATTGATTATTAAACCGGTAAAAACCCTTCTGATAAACTTTATAGCTATCTATGACCGCCGAGAATCTACCTTTACGCGTATTAATTATTGATGATGACGAGGAGGATTTTTTTATTACCAGCCAGTATATTAAAAAAATCAGGGGAAAGGAATTTATTATTGACTGGTGTTACCGGTATAAAGAAGCCTATGATGCCATTCTGGAAGCCAGGTACGATATTTATTTTATAGATTATTATCTGGGGGCAAAAACCGGTCTGGACCTGATGAAGGAAGCCCTGTTATATAATTGCGAGCAACCCCTGATTCTTTTGACCGGCATGGGCAATCAGAAAATTGATCTGGAAGCCATGCAGGCGGGGGCATTTGATTATCTCGTCAAGCTTGAACTCAATACCGAAAAACTCGAGCGCTGCATCCGTTATTCTCTGGAAAGAGCCGGGACTCTGAAAACACTAAGATCCAATGAAAGAAAATTCCGAAGCATATTCGAAAGGTCTAAAGATGCGGTCTTCCTCACGGATCAATCACTTATTTTTAAGGATGTAAACTACATTACCACTAATATGCTTGGCTACTCCCGGGAGGAATTGCTGAATCTCCGTCTCAATCAATTCTTTGCCAATGCGGATCAGGCTGCAGAGATAAACAATCTGCTGAAAACGGAAGGCGAAGTAGAAGATGTGGAAGTGGAGCTGATTGGCCGTAATAAGGGGAAACTCCAGGGCATCCTGTCGCTTTCCATGGAGATGGATGCAGCAGATAACCTATACATACAGGGGATTATTCATGATATCACCAACCTGAAGCGGGCAGAAAAAGTCACCCTTCAGGCAGAAAAACTGGGTGCTGCAAACCGCCTTGTTCGGGCACTCGCACACGAAGTAAGAAATCCCCTTAATAATATCAATCTCTCGGTAGAGCAATTATTGCAGGAAAATATAGCGGAGTCCGGGAATTTTTATCTGGACATCATCAACCGGAACAGCCGACGGATCAATGACCTCATCACCGAATTGTTATTATCTTCTTCGATGCCACCTGAAAATTTACGGGAGAAAAAAGCACTGCAAAGTATTCTGGATGATTCCATTTCCACCATCATTGATCGCATCACCCTGAAGAAAGTGAGTT
>JAYVXJ010000862.1:0-3198 GCA_043785285.1 Chitinophagaceae bacterium | reverse complement strand
TCGTATAATAACGGGTATAGTCACCCAGACCCCTTGGATCCTTGATCCGGGCTTTCACCACTACTTTATTGGAGTCCTCTCTTTTGGGAGCAGGTACCCACCATAAACTATCTACGCGTTTGTTAACCCAGGGAATGCTGGTTGTAGCGGTATAGGTTTGATTATCTGTTTTAATTTCCAGACTGTAGTGATGGTTGAGTTCACCGGAAAAACGCTGGCCGCTATCATTGCGGTTGAATGAATAATAATAGATCATCCGGTAGCTGCTGTCGTTCAGAACACTATCTTCTTTCAGTTGGGCGGTGATGATTCCGTTGGACATGCTTACTACGGCGTTATGTACAAAAGAAGCGGAAAGTATTTCCGGATCAATCTGGCTGAAATAACCAAGGCTTCTGGAAAGAAAGACCACCGGATAATCTCCGTTTTCTATGGATGCGTCCACCACCAGGTCGGTGGAAGAAGGATGAAGTTTGATGGAAATATTCTTCTCACAGGATGAAAAGATCAGTCCGAGGCATAGGGCAAAGATTGAAAACCTGATCATTACACAAAGGTAAACCGAATGAAAATAAAAAAGGCTCCAGGGTTACCGGGAGCCTGATATAGTAAAATTAAAATAAGGATTAACCGAGATAGGCCTTCAAGGCGCTGCTATAGCGTGCCTTCTGAAGACGTTTGATGGCTCTTTCTTTGATCTGACGGATTCTTTCCTTGGTGAGATCATATTTCTGACCGATCTGCTCGATGGTTACTCCGTTTTCACCATCCAGCCCGAAGTAAGCATTTACAATTTCCGCTTCCCGGGGACTCAAAGATTTCAGAACCCGGCGGATTTCAGCCCGGAGGGAATCCTTCATCACATCGTCATCCGTATCGTCTCCGCCTTCCAGCAGGTCACCCATGGCTACATCTTCTGCTTCGTGAACGGGTGCATCCAGCGAACTGTGCCGGGTATTGCTCTGGAAAATATTATTGATTTCCGTTTCGCTCATTTCCAGAAGTTCAGCGAGTTCTTCGGTGCTTGGCTCACGTTCGTGCTCCTGTTCAAAAGCCATATATGCTTTGTTGGCCTTATTATAAGTTCCAATCTTATTCTGCGGGAGGCGAACCAGACGACCCTGTTCAGCCAAAGCCTGCAGGATAGACTGACGGATCCACCAAACGGCATAAGAAATAAACTTAAACCCCTTGGTTTCATCAAAACGCTGTGCGGCCTTGATCAACCCCAGATTGCCTTCATTGATGAGATCACTCAGGGAAAGTCCCTGGTGCTGATACTGCTTTGCCACAGAAACCACAAAACGGAGGTTGGACTGGGCCAGTTTGTCCAGCGCCTTTTGATCCCCCATCTTAATCCGTTGAGCCAGAATGGTTTCCTCTTCCGGCGTGATCATGGAGATCTTTGAAATTTCCTGTAAATACTTTTCTACCGCCTGCGAGTCGCGGTTAGTAATCTGCGTTGCAATTTTAAGTTGCCTCATAATGAATAATAAATAAGAGTGACAAATGTCTTTGTCGGGTACAAACCAACGATATAACAATGCTAACCGCGGAAAAGTTGAAAAGGGGTATGATTAAAAACGAACTCCGCGTTATTCTGACACGAAAGTAATACCCATTCGCGGAACTTCATAACCTTTCTCCAGGTAAAAAAATAAAAAATTGGTTAAACTATATTTTTAGTTATACATTTGAAGCATAAACTAAAAAATTAGTTATATAGGATTCGTTGCCGGCGGGTATTTCAGACAGGTAAATAGATACACTTATAGAGTTGATCATGTAGAATGGATAGTTGAGAATGCTCAAAAGCTAAGTGTGGGGTTTAATAAAGAGAAATATGAACACAGTTAAATTACTGACAAAAGCCGAAAAATATGAACACAAGTAAATCATTGACAAAAGCCGAAGAACAGTTGATGCATGTGCTTTGGAAACTGGGAAAAGGTTTTTTAAAAGAGATCATCGAATCCACTCCGGAGCCCAAACCGCATCCCAATACGATTGCCACAATTCTGAAGATCCTGGTGGAAAAAGGATTTGTTGAATACAGTGTGCATGGCCGGAACAACCTGTATAAACCTCTGATCGGGCGGACCGAATATGGTAAGAAATCCGCCAACCAGCTCCTGAAAGGGTATTTTGAAGGGTCACCCGCCCGGCTGGTATCCCACTTTATCAGCGATCATAAATTAAGTGAAGCCGATCTGGAACAGCTTCTGCAACAAATTCAGTCAGCCAAAAACAACAAACCATGACCATCCTGTTGTACCTGCTCAAGACCGTACTGATTTCCGGATTGCTGCTGGGATATTACTGGCTTTTTCTAAGGAATAAATCCTTTCACCGGTACAACCGGTGGTTCCTGCTGGGGATTGCGGTAATCAGCCTGATTCTTCCGGGACTACGTTTAAACTTACCGCATTTCTGGGGAGAAGGTCCGGACAAAAACCCAATCCACCTCCTGGGCGTTGTCAACGGAAGCCTGGAAGAGGCGGTAACCATTTATGCCCGGCAGGGATTCTGGAGAAGCTTTCCCTGGGAATCGGTTTTCCCTGCCATCGGGTTAATTGTTTCCCTTTTCTTTTTCATCCGGCTTTACCGGTCCCTTCTGCACCTCCGTTTCCTTCGCCGGAATAACCCGTTTCGTGAAATGCAGGGCATGCGGATTTATTTTGTCAGCCAGGAAGGAACACCTTTTTCCTTTTTTAAGAGCATATTCTGGAACGAAGAACAGGAATTAAACAGTCCCCAGGGCCGGCAAATCCTGCGACATGAATTTTATCATGTGCAACATAAACATTCCTTAGATATCCTGCTGCTGGAGAGCGTCCGCATCGGCTGTTGGTTCAATCCCTTTATTCATATTATCCGGTTGGAAATCCAGACAATCCATGAGTTTGCAGCCGATGAATTTGCCGCTTCCGAAACGGACAAACTGGAGTATGCCGAGTTGTTGCTGATCAACAGCTTTCGCCCAAAAACCTTTTCCATTACACACCCATTTTTTCAAAACCAGATAAAACGAAGAATTGCCATGATTACTAAAAACAAAAAAATCAAATCAGGACTGCTGGGCAGAATGATGATCCTGCCGGTGGTCGCCCTGCTTCTGAGCCTGTTCGCCTTTAAACCTCAAAATCATTCATTACTCCCCCTTCCCGCAACCAAAACGATCCGCGTAGTGGTGGATGC
>JAYVXJ010000861.1:0-3206 GCA_043785285.1 Chitinophagaceae bacterium | reverse complement strand
CTGCACTATCTGCTGCCGTCCGTGTTATTTTTAGATTCGTCAGGTATTCTTCGATCTTTTCTCTTTCCATTAAAACGCGCATTGTATTTTTGGCTTTGGACGACATGCTGGTTCCCGAAAATTTATAAATGATATGGTTGAGCGTTTCTTTTGCGAGGCTGTCGTGGCGCGTATGCATGTAATACAAAGCTTCTACATAGAGAAGCTGGGAAGTCCAGTATTTATCTCCATACACGCTATCCAGTTGCTTTTTACCGGCAAGTGCCTGATCGAAGTTTCCTTCAATCAGATCCTGGTAAATCTTTTCATAGCCGTGCGTAGCCCGGGTTCTGATTTCCTGATCTGCCGGCCCGCTGGGTGGGTTTTCAATAAGTGATAAATATCGGCCGGAAGGAAATTTCTGTTTCATCAGGGCCAGTATCCGGACAGCATTTTCCGTATCATTTAATTTCTTGTAGCAGTAGTACGTATTGAATAAAGCTTCCTGGTAAAATCGCGTAGTGGGAAACCGGATTTCCAGGCTATCATACCTGTTAATAGCAAGGTGGTAGTCCGGAATATAATCCTGCAGGGCTTTTCCCAATGCGTATAGTGCATTCTCCACCGAATCCTGTGATTTCTTTAATTTCTCTGGTGAGAGCGGAACATTTTGCAGAAGTGCTTCCTGGGTGAGTTCTGCAGGAGGAGGGGTGGTCCCCGTTGCTTCTGTGCCATTCAACGCATTCAGCGTTCCGGAAGTGGTGCCGGGCTTTTGTTTATTGGCCATCGACTGCACCTGCCAGTTATCTACATTCGGACGGCTTCCCCATTTAGACCGGAATTCATTGAATCCTTTGGATTTTAGTGAAAGGTTATAAAAATACCATTCGCCACTGCTATTGTCGTTAAACATATCAGCATTGGCAGCATTCGTTCTGAATCCATATCCGTTCCCACTCTGTTGCTCTTCTTCAGAAAGACCCTGTTGTTTACGATTGGCCCGGATTATTTTTTTAATATACGCGGTTCTCTCGTCTTCCGTCATAGCGGCAATCCGTTGCAGGCTATCCTGCCGTTCAATGATCTGGATTTGTGGAACCACCTTGTTGAGCGCCAGTTTGTGGTCCATCAATATCCGCAGGGAGTCGGCAATAATAAGATTAGCCGTATTGACACTGTCGTATGCATTCTTTGCTTCCGGATATTTTTTTTCATCCAGAAATAGCCAGCCCAGTTTTAGAAATGCCTGATCGCGCATAGAGCTCTGGGTGCTGGAATTGGCAATGGACTTCTTAAAAAATACCCTGCCACCGGGATGATTATTTCTTTCCAGTTCCATTTCTCCTGCAGCATAATAAATGATATCCAGGTAAGGGGCATATAATTCCTTACGGGTCATTTTATGCAGGGCTTCAATATTTTTACGAATATAATCGTCGCCTGCGTTATTACTCTTGTTTTGACGGATGGCATTTAAACGGGCATATACTTCTAATACAGGATCCATGGTATGAGCAGCTGATTTCTCATAATAGGTTTTTGCAGATGCATGATCATTGCTGCGCTCGTAAAGCTGGGCGATAAGGTATTCCCATCTTGCCCGCTCGCCCTGGGTTGTGGCATTATCCAATCCCGGAATCAGGTGAAAAGCAGCGCTATCGTAATTGGATTGTTTATAATATAAGAAAGCCTGCAGCTCATGAAGGGAAGTTTGCAGCCGCTCCGGAAAATTCGGATCGTGTTTGAGCATATCTATCAGCACAGATGCCCGGGTAAGGTCATCGCGCATCAGGAACGTGCGTATCTGCCAGATAAAAGATTCATTACGGCTCGGGGGGAGACTGAATGCCCGTTTAACGATATTTCTTTTTTCATTGGTGGAAATGGTAAATGCATTGCCGCCATCAGCTGAATTTGCATTGCTTCCAATGGGGATGGGATAGCCATCTTTTTCCCTGGGGGCAAATGCATAATTCACAAACTGAAAAAGCACATACGCGGAATCCAGGTTGTTTTTATAATAATAGGCCTGACCCATGAGCATATACAGGTTATCAGCCCAGTCGTTGCGCATATCCCGGACCAGTATGGCCGTATTCACTTTGTCAATCACCGAATCCAGATTTCGTTTATCGCGGGCGGTCGTTTCCAGACTGTAATTATAAAAAGGAAGAAGTTGGGTGAAGTTATCCCTGAACTGGGCTTTTGCGCGGGTTACAATCTCATTTAGCTTGATATTGGTATTGTAATAAAAATTATAATGGGTGATGGTATTCTGGATGAACCGCCTGGGTGTTTTGAATTTCGTTTCGGTGGTTTTTTCGTAGCCTAGGGTGCGATTTTCGTATTTCGCTGGTTTCTTTAAATCATAGGTAACACCTTCCTGTCCGAACGCGTTCAGAAAAAAAATAAAAGAAAGAAATAGTACTGAGGTAACGATCCGCTTCACCCTGATCCCTTTAGGATTGCAAACTAATTGGATATTAACTGATAACCCGGTTTTTTATTTTGTTATCTTTAAACCGCAATATGCTCTTATGGCCAAATTTGATGCCAATTCCACATTAAAACGGCTTCAGAACCGTTATCGGCTTGTAGTAATGAACGATGATACCTATGAAGAAGTCGTTACTTTTAAACTTTCCAGGCTTAGCGTATACGTTTTTCTCAGCACGATATTTGTGTTATTAACCGGACTTACAGTGGCTTTGATTGTATTTACTCCACTTAAGCTTTATATTCCCGGATATGGGGATATGAATAATACCAAAGAGCTTCGTGAACTAAAAATACGTACTGATTCGTTAGAGCAGGAAATGATATACCGGGACCAGTATTTTCAGAGTTTGCGGAATGTGTTGCAGGGTAATAGTTCGGTGAAGACAGATACGACAACGCTGAAAATTCCCAAGACAGAGAAGATAGACGATTAGCGTCTGATATCCTTTTTAAAATCTGATACCAATGTTTAATAACAAATCCAAGTCTGAAAACACAGAAAGTGCAATTCCATCCGGCAGCGCCAGCCTTATTGGCAGTGGTACTTCCATGAAGGGCGACATCACCAGCAGCGGAGATCTGCGCATAGACGGATCCCTGGTAGGCAACATCATCTGTTCGGCAAAAGTGATCATCGGAGCCAACGGTGTGGTGGAAGGGGATGTGAGCGGCCAACAGGCCGATATCATGGGCAAGGTTACCGGAACCATCAAGGTGAAGGAACTCCT
>JAYVXJ010000860.1:0-3207 GCA_043785285.1 Chitinophagaceae bacterium | reverse complement strand
AATATATTCCTGGTGCAAAAACGGCTTTGGACAGTGTGATCAAATTGGGAAATGAAGTTTATTCATCCAACACCTATACCCAGGAGCAGATAAACAATGCACTAAACAATTTATTACGCGCCGGAAATACATTTAGCACGCGGCGACTTCAGACTGTTTCTCCTGAAAATTTAATAGGTTATTGGAAATTCAATGGCAATACCAATGATTCTTCCGGTCATCAAAATGATGGAATCCTGAAAACCAACTGGTTTGGTCCGGATGCCACTCATGCTGTTGACGGAGGCACCCTTCCGCAACTTGTTGCCGATCGGTTCCAACAACCCAATGCAGCTTATTACTTCGAAAAAGGTGCCACCATTGAGATTCCATATAATAATACTTTAAATCCGAAAAGCATGACCATCAGTCTCTGGTTAAAAACAGATGTACCCAGTACCGGTGGTGATTATATGTTTGCACTGGACAGGTGGTGGGGATACAAACTGAATTTACAGGGAAGTAATTTTCTGTACTACACTGTTTTTAAAGGAAACGGCAACTGGGTAACGGATGATGATGGCGGATCTGGAAGCACCGTTCCCCTGAGTACCTGGGTATTCGCTGCAGTTTCTTATGATAACTCAACCAGCACGGTTAAATTCTACCTCAACCAAAATCTGGTTAAAACCATATCGAATAAACCCGGACCTCCTTTTACGCTTACTACACCTTATAATATAACTATCGGCAACGAATTGCCTAAATCAAAATACAATCTGAGCGACTCAAATGATCCGGATTATTACTGGGGCCCGGATAATTTCACCGGATCGCTGGATGACGTTCGCTTTTATAATACGGCGCTAACAGACAATGAAGTGCTGTCCATTTACACTTCAGAAACGACCCCATAATTTATTATGGGGATAAACAGATAACCAGAAGCCCGGGTTCCCTGACAGGAATCCGGCTAAGGAAAGGATATGCCCTGTTAAGCACAGGTCAGCAGTATCATTTTGTTGACTTCAACAAAATGATCGCCGTTTCTCTTTTGTTTAACTGGCAAACCATTAGAATGAAAGAGAAAAATTATCCAGATTAAATGATCACATGAAAGATATAGCCAACCGCTTTGAATCAAACCCGTTGCTGAAACCTGCGGATCTGCGGGCCAGCATCGATGGTTTGCAGATTGCATGCCTGCTGAATCCGGGGGTATTTCAATTTCAGAATAAAACATGGCTGATCGTTCGTGTTGCTGAAAGACCTGTACAAAAAAAAGGAATTCTCTCCTTTCCAATATTAAGGTCAGGGGATATCCAGATCATGGAGATTCCTTTGGAAGATCCGGAGCTTGATACTAAAGATCCGCGGGTGATCAACTATAAAGGCAATGATTATTTAACCACCCTCTCCCACCTGCGGCTTCTTTGCAGTGACGATCATATTCATTTTTATGAACCGGAAGGCTATCCCTTATTACATGGAGAAGGTTCACTCCAGTCGTTTGGCGTTGAAGATTGCCGGGTTAGTCTTCTGAATAATACGTATCACCTCACCTTCACAGCCGTTTCCGATAACGGCGTAGGCGTCGGATTAAAAACAACCTCTGATTGGAAAACTTTCGAATCCCATGGCATGATGCTTCCGCCACACAATAAAGACTGCGCTATTTTCGAAGAGCGGATCAATGGATACTATTATGCCCTGCACCGCCCGAGCAGCATGGATATCGGCGGAAATTATATCTGGATCGCTAAATCGCCAGATGGCATTCACTGGGGAGATCACCAATGTATTATCAGAACCAGAAAAGATTCCTGGGATAGCGCCCGCGTTGGCGCGGGTGCAGCCCCCATAAAAACAGAAAGAGGATGGTTGGAAATTTATCATGGAGCTAATCATTTACATCAATATTGTCTGGGTGCTTTTCTGTTGGATTTGAATGACCCAGCCAAACTGCTTGCCCGCACGGAAGACCCCATCATGATTCCTTCAGCGCCTTATGAACTCAGCGGGTTTTTTGGAAATGTGGTTTTCACCAACGGACATATCGTTGAACCGGATGGAGATACCCTGACCTTGTATTACGGCGCTTCAGATGAATTTGTATGTGGTGCTCGTTTTTCCATACATGAAATATGCTCATTATTAAAACCTTATCATGATTAAAAGACTGAAAACCGAAATAGATCATTTTAATAGCCAGCCACATAATTTCCGCATCCTGATATTGACCAATTTGGTGTATGCTATCGTATTGCCGGTGATTGATATTTTTGTAGCGGCCTATGTAATGAGAAGCTCCAATGATCCGGTTAAAGTAGTGATTTATCAGTTAACCATTTATACCGGCATTCCCCTCACCTTCCTGTTAAACGGATTTTTGTTGAAGCATTTCAATATAAAAAAACTTTATTCCGTCGGGATGATGCTCAGTGCTGTATCCATGATGATCATGATGTCTTTACATACCCTTGACCTTACCGGAATTGGTTTTGCCGGCATTACCATGGGCATGTCGTTCGGATTTTACTGGGCTAACCGCGATTACCTGGCACTTTCCATCACCAATGACGGAAACCGGAATTATTATTACGGACTCGAAACCTTTTTTTATACCATTATTGCAGTGGTGGTGCCGGTGGCCATTGGCTGGTTTCTGGAATCGAATGGAGTTGAAGCGCGAATACACCGACAGTATAAAATTATCACCGGAATGGTATTTATTATTACCATCCTGGCTTCCGTGGTTTGCTTTAAAGGAACGTTTGGAAATCCTGCACAAAAAAAATTTATCTTTCTCAAATTTCATCCGCTCTGGTATAGACTATTGTTTCTTGCCTTACTGAAAGGATTAGCCCAGGGATTTCTGGTTACGGCACCGGCTATGCTGATTATGTTGTTACTGGGTAAGGAAGGTGCTCTGGGCACTGCACAATCCATTGGTGCAATTATCGCGGCCATTTTAATGTATCTCGTAGGACGAATATCCAAACCATCCGACAGGATAAAAATATTTGCAGCAGGTCTGATCCTGTTTGCAATTGCCGCTATTCTGAATGGCATTTTATTTAATGCGCTCGGCGTTATTCTGTTCATGCTTTTCCTGCTGGTGGCCAAGCCCTTGCTGGATCTGGCTTATTTCCCGATCCAGTTCAGAGTAATTGACATTGTTTCTAAAATTGAAAACAGGGGTGAGTTTGCTTATATCTTAAACCACGA
>JAYVXJ010000859.1:0-3207 GCA_043785285.1 Chitinophagaceae bacterium | reverse complement strand
CTAAAACACAGGCTGCTTTCATCAATCATTTTCAAAATATCGCAAAAACGCCCATTCTTTTTTCCATTGATGCAGAAAATGGGCTGGGCATGCGCATGGACAGTGTGGGCGCGCTTCCCCGGCAGATGATGCTGGGCGCCGTGCAGGACCCGCAGCTTATTTATCAATATGGACAGCTCGTGGGAGAACAGTGCAAACGCATGGGCATCCAGATAAATTATGCTCCGGTGGTGGATGTAAATAATAATCCGGATAATCCGGTAATCAACGATCGTTCTTTCGGAGAAGATCCCCACCGCGTAGCGGAACTGGGTATACAATATATGAAGGGCTTGCAATCCGTCGGCATCATGGCCGTAGCCAAACATTTTCCCGGTCACGGAGATGTTTCCGTGGATTCGCACTACGACCTGCCGGTGATCAACAAGAGCCGCAGGGAACTCGACACCCTGGAACTCTATCCTTTTAAAAAATTAATCGATGCCGGCGTACAAGGCGTGATGATCGGCCATTTGTTTGTTCCTGCCATTGATAAAAAACCAAATACACCCACTTCCATTTCGTATAATGCCGTCACCAAACTCCTTCGCAAACAACTGAAATTTAAAGGCCTGAGTTTTACGGATGCACTGGAGATGAAAGGCGTTACCAACTATTATCCGGATGGCGAAGCTTCCGTACAATCGTTGATTGCCGGCAACGATATGCTTTGTCTGCCCGGCGATGTTGCCCTCAGCATTTCCAAAATCCTACGGGCGGTAAAAGAAAGAAAATTAAAATGGAAGGATCTGGACAAGCGTGTTAAAAAAGTGCTGGCGGCGAAATATGATCTGGGACTTACCCACCTGCAACGCGTTGACAGCACCCGATTAATAGAAGACCTCAACAAGGATGTTCCCGATATGTATCTGAAAGTGGCGCATCAATCGCTGACCTTATTACGGAGAAATGACCGTTCTCTGCCCGAATCCATGACGGGAAAAAAAGTGGCTTATATCGGGTTCGGACTGTTGAATGATAATGATTTTGCCCGTCGCGTCCGGGAAGATTACCACGCGAATGTTTATTATTTCGATTATAAACTCGACAGTGTAAAAGCTGCTGCTGCTTATGAACTTCTGCGCAACCGGTATGATGTGCTGGTGATCGGACTGCATAATTTAAATCGTTTTCCCGCGCATGATTTCGGCGTCAGCGAAGCATCATTGAACCTGCTGAGCAAACTGGAACAACAACCCAGCGTGATCACGTTTGTTTTCGGCAATCCGTATGCAGTTAAATATGTGTGCAATGCCCAGAACCTGCTGGAATGTTATGATGATAACGAGGTCACCCAATCGGTGGCGGCAGACTGGCTCAGCGGAAAATTCCTTCCCAAAGGCAGATTACCGGTTTCCGTTTGTGCTGAATTGAAATCCGGTTACGGGATCACGTTTACCCGCGGTGTATTGCCGGAAGCCCCTCCGGCTTCTTTAGGATTTAGTCCTGAAAAATTATTGGTGATTGACTCCATCTGCAAACGGGCCATTGAATTACAGGCCACTCCCGGATGCGTGGTATTGGTTGCGAAAAACGGGCGGGTAGCTTATGACAAGTCCTTCGGATACCTGGAATATAATAAGAAAGAACCCGTATATCCGGAAACGCTGTATGATCTGGCTTCCGTGACGAAAGTGTGCGCCACCACTATTTCCGTGATGAAATTATATGATGAAGGAAAGTTGGATCTGCATAAAACCCTGGGCGATTATCTGCCCTGGGTGCGGGGGAGCGATAAGGATACCCTGAAGATCTGGGACATCATGCTGCACCAGGCCGGGCTCAAAGCTTTTATCCCTTTCTATTCAGAAACAATCACCAAAGAAGGAGCGCCACTGCCTTCTGTTTATTCATCCGTGGGCGACAGCATGCATTGCGTGCGGGTGGCAGAACATCTGTATATGCGCGGTGACTGGCTGGATACCATCAACAGGCGAATATTAACCAGTCCGCTCAGCCGGGTTGGAGATTATATCTACAGCGACAACGATTTTATTTTCATGGGAAAAATTGTGGAGGCCATCAGCGGCAAGACCCTGGATCAATATGCTTACGATAATTTTTATGCGCCCATGGGATTGGCGACCACCGGTTTTAAACCGCGCAACCGGTTTCCACTCCACCGCATCGCACCTACGCAACAGGAAACAGCATTCCGTCGCCAACTCATCCGCGGAGATGTGCACGATCCGGGAGCGGCAATGTTCGGCGGTGTATCCGGTCATGCCGGTTTATTCAGCGATGCCTATGACCTGGGCGTAATCATGCAGATGTTAATGAACGGGGGGGTGATAAACGGGCACCGCTACCTGAAACAAGAAACGATAAAGTATTTTTCTGAATATCACAGCGATAGCAGTCGCCGCGGACTCGGATTCGACAAACCCCTGAAAGACAATGCGACCAATTCCGATCCGTATCCCTGCTCATCCGTATCTCCCGAAACCTTCGGCCATTCCGGCTTTACCGGTATCTGGGTTTGGGACGATCCGGTAGCGCAACTGGTCTTTATCTTTCTTTCCAACCGGGTAAACCCCGTTGAAAGCAATAAGATTTCGAGTTTAAATGTGCGAAGGAATATTTTGGAGGCGGTGTATAGGGCGATGGAGGTGAAACGTTGACGGTTGACAGTGGACGGTTGACAGTGGACGGTTGACAGTGGACGGTTGACAGTTGACAGTTGACAGTGGACAGTTGACAGTGGACAGTGTTTCTGTGTAACTTTTCAACCAAGAGCGTGACATTGTTTATGTGTTAACTTACAAAGGAAGTCTGTCAACTGTCCACTGTCCACTGTCAACTGTCCACTGTCAACTGTCCACTGTCAACTGTCAACCGTCAACTGTCCTCTGTCCACCATTAACGAAAAATTCAGTGTTTCAAACCCTCCAGATACTCCCCCCGCACCTTACTCGCCGTCTTATGATCTCCCGTATGGCTCCATCCGGGTGGCATAATGAGGTATAAGAATTTGTTTTTGATGCCGGGTGCTTTGGCTACATCTTTCGCCAGCACAACGAATTCGCCGAAATAAGCATCCAGAAAACTATTCGGTTTCATTTTCCGGGTGATCCCATATTCTACCGGAATTTTCGGGTCTATCGGTTGATACGTATGGAAAACCCGGTCCCAGATATTCAGAAGATTACAAAAGTTCGTATCCATATA
>JAYVXJ010000858.1:0-3212 GCA_043785285.1 Chitinophagaceae bacterium | reverse complement strand
CCTGGCCAAGTTTACAATAAGATTATTTTTGTATTACAGACCAAGGCAAAAACTATAATGATTTTTTCTGTTGCCCGAAAGCAACGCTGCTGAGCATGTTTTCTGTGGTTATGTCCAACTGTTCGAGGAAATTAAATAATTGCTCCTTATCAAAAGCAGGGTAGAAGGGTGCAAACAAATGGGCGTATCCATGATTTACCTGCGCCGCAAAATGCTGAACCCATGCGCCAGGAATGGTTTTCATCCGGTAATTCATGAGTAGGACTTAAATTTCCATTTTACTCTTTTTTAGATGCCTGAAGAAGTGATATAATAAGGCGATACTGATTACCGTAAGAGTCCCCATTAATTCTGCTATCGGAAAGCTATTTCCAATTCCATTCTTTTCCATTATAATCACCAATACTCCAATATTTATATCCATTAATGTACAAAATACAAGAGCTAGCGGAGCCAGTAGTAAAGCAATGGGTTTTCTTTTCTGCAAAAGAATGGCCGTAATAATCAATCCGGGCAGATAGAGGGATAGGTCAAGCACATGGACCGGGTTGATAAAGAGCCCGGATTCGATGAGTGATTGCGGGATTTTCTGTTTTATTGTAGCCGGTAGGATTTCACTTAACCATAGAAAGTAAAATAGTGCTGCTATAAAAATTAAAAATGTTCCTTATAATTTTACCGGCATTTTGTGGCCGGACCAAGAAATATTCTATTTTTATTTTTCCTTAGCGTATTTCGTTTGGGTAGTTAAAATATGAAATATTTAAAAACCTCTGTAAAGTTCTCTATCCAGATTGTTTTTAACCATGATTAAGCTCATTTCTCTTTAATGATTTTAATCAGGCTGAAATAAAAATGAGAACAGCTTTGGATTAATTCTATTTATTTAGTATGATTCCGCTTCCCCCAGCCTTTTCAGCATTCTGGCATGCTCCCAAAGAGCGCGGAAAAAAGTGGGTTGCACATGATAAGGAAGGTTATAATCTTTGGCTGTGGATCTTACGATAGGCGCGATCTTTTTGTAATGAACATGGCAAACACCTGTAAATAGGTGATGCTCGATCTGATAATTGAGTCCACCGATGAACCAGGTTAAAAGGCGGCTATTCGGTGCAAAATCGGTGGTATTGGCCAGCTCATGAATCGCCCAGGAGTCTTCCATACGTTTAGTGCCGTCAACCATTACCGGCTTTAAAAAGGCTGAAGCTTCCATGATATGAGAAGGCTGAAAAACGCAGGAAAGAAAAAGTCCGGAAGTAAAATGCATTAATAGAAACCCCGCCAGTACAAAATACCAGGGCTGTCCTGAAAACAGTAAGGGCAATACCAGAATGTAGACGTAATAAACCAATTTGTATAAAGTAATTTGGAGTATGGCCTGTTTTAAAGAAACTCTTTGTTTGAGCAGCAGGTCGTGTTGTTTGTAACGTACTACCTGCAGGTAATCCTTTGCGGTCATCCAGAACAAAGTCATTATCATATAAAAAAACCAGGCATATATATATTGATAACGATGGAACCAATACCGCGGTTGTGTAGGCGAAAAGCGTAAGAACACGATACTATCGATATCATCATCAAGGCCCGTAATATTGGTATAGGTATGGTGCAATACATTATGCTGGATTTTCCAGGTAACTGTATAGCCACCTATGATCTCGAGCATATAGCCTATAAAATGATTCACTTTTTTATTTGGGGAATAGGTTCCATGATTAGCATCGTGCATAACGGCAGTGCCTATTCCGGACATGCCCCAGCTCATCAGAAACCAAAACCCGAAGAATAGCCAGCGATTATTGGCACCTATACCGGTCACCAGTAAGAGATAAGGCACAAAGTACAAGAGAAGTATCACTATTGTTTTTACCCACATACTGGTATTGGCAAAAGGGGAAAGATGATGAGATGCAAAGTAGGCATTGACTTTAGTTGTCACGGCCTCCAAAAAACTATCCTTTCCGCGGGGTGCAAAGCGGACAATTTTCAGTTTTTCTGTATTCATCTGAAGCGTTTATAGATACTACTGCAAAAATCCTGCAAATGGACCAGTCAAACGATTAAAAGACCTTCCGGATCAGAGTATTTTTATTCCTGTAGAAAATATTTGCCATTTCTTAATGTCTTTTTCCTGAATGCCTTTTGGCGGACGGACTGTTTTTCAGGGCTTGCCAGGCAGAAAACCTATTTGTACCCAAGAGATGATTTAGCCTTGCTTATTACGACAAAAAGGAATGGAAATTAGTGCTCCCGAAATTTTGATATTTATTTCAGCAGTTTCACGTTTACTGCATTAGCACCCTTGGGACCCATTTCTACTTCAAAAGTCACCTTATTGTTTTCTTTGATGGCTTCTGTCAGGGAATTGATATGCACAAAAACACTTTCCAGTGTCTCCTGGTCTTTGATAAACCCATACCCTTTTGCGTCATTAAAAAAAGTAACTATCCCTTTGCGGATCAGATCTTCCGGATTTACTGGCAGTTGTTTGGGTACACCCACATCAATATCCTCGGCATTTATCGTGATTCTTTTTCTTGGATCCGGTGGTTTGGAGGACAGATTTCCATTCTCATCCAAATAGGCTAACATGCTATCCAGGTTGTTACCATCCTTGCTGTTTTCCTTCCGTTCAAGTTTTTTTTCGGCTTTCTCTTTTTTGTTTTGTTGTTTTTTCTTTTCTCTTTCTTTTTTATTCCATGTTTCACCCATATAGTACGTACTGTTTGTTTTAAATTATGCTGTTAAATAATGATGAAAATACCGCAACGGGGCCTGATAAACGTGCTCCTTTTTTTTGGCAGATCCGTTTAAAGGTACGTGATTATTATGCTTATTCCCATCAATGGCTGGAATGTACTGCTGGCGTGTGTTTCCACCAGCCTTTATAGTTAAATTAAGCCTTGTGATGAAGAGTGGTAATACATCAGAAATCCGTTAAAATCATTCCTGCCTTTTAACCATCCTTTCGATCTCTTTATCTTCAATAGCTGAAAACAGGTTATCTATTTTCCCAATCCAATTATATATTTCAGCACCTAAGGGTGAAAAACAGGCAACCACGTGCTGATGAAATCAAGGCGAAATTAAATATAAACGGCTGGCTCAGGAAGGGCACCCGCATGAAGTTAGGAATACCGGTTTAAACAAAGCATTAAACTACCCAGATGGGTAGTATTCATATAATAAATTAATTTAAGTTTCGCCTATCA
>JAYVXJ010000857.1:0-3214 GCA_043785285.1 Chitinophagaceae bacterium | reverse complement strand
GCCGGTATCCGTTGAGCTCAATAAAAAAGAAATGAGGATCGAACTGGAAGCCGCCAGTGATATGAAGATTAAACAAATCATTGATGTGCTGATCAGTCGCTCCATCAAACAGGGCCTGGATCCCCTCGCTTATGATCTTAGCAAGGAACCCTATCCCAGCGGTAAAGTGACCAAAAAAGAAGTGCCTGTTCGCAACGGACTCAAACAGGAAGATGCCAAAAAGATTGTCAAGTTGATCAAAGATTCCGGTCTGAAGGTTCAGGCTGCCATCATGGACGACCTGGTAAGGGTAACCGGTAAAAAACTGGATGACCTGCAGGCGGTTATGCAACGCTGCAAATCCGGTAATCTGGAAGTTCCTTTGCAGTTTGATAATATGCGGAACTGAGCGGAACGTTCCGTTTCGCGTTGATGGTTGACGGTTGATGGACGAGCAGAATAGTTTATAGTTAATATTTGATAGCAAAAACGGGTTCATATTAAATGGAGAAAAGCAGATAGGTAATGCGTTGATAATTAGCACTTCACGCTCGTCCATCAACCGTCAACCATCAACCATCAAATCTTTTCGCCAAAGGCGAAAAGATTTGTTTCCATGACCTCCAACCCTTAATTTTGCACTCCCTTTCGTGCCGGGAAATACAATTATCAATCGCACGGCCAACTTAAAAAATATGAAACAGAATCTTCATCCGGAAAATTATCGCCTCGTAGTGTTCCGGGATATGAGTAATGGTACCAGCTTCCTGACCCGTTCCGCAGCCAATTCCAGGGAAACCACTAAATGGGAAGACGGGAATGAATATCCTTTGATTAAGCTTGAAATTTCAAACACCTCTCATCCGTTTTTTACCGGTAAGAATGTGCTGGTGGATACTGCCGGACGTATTGATAAGTTCAAGAAACGCTACGCTAAAAAAAGCTAACTAAATTTTCGTTTTTATAATGAGGTCCCTTTCTGCAAAATCAGGAAGGGATTTTTTTTATTTTATTTCGCTGGATCCTGGGAGTTGACCCCTAACGGAAGGTCGACTGTCAACCGCATGAAAATCTGTAGCTTTAACGATGAACCCAATATCATTAACCGATGGGCCCTTTGCGGATGATTTTTTCCCTTTTTCACTAACGCGTTCTGTTGCTGATATCCGGTGCGGGATTCTCAGCATCCGGCAGAAATGGGGGTATTTTTTTTCTCTTTCGGATTCAGCTGAGGATACGCTTGAAATCCCTGCTAATATTCTGACCGACAACAACCTGGTCGAAGCCATCCGCAGTGGCGATACATCTGCCATTGAAAAAGCCATTGCTCAGGCAACTAAACTTTTAAATACAGTTGATATTATCCGGATGAATGATACTGAAATCCGCCGCGACTTCAATCTGATCACCCGGGGCCGTTCGACCGAACCAATTCCTGAATCAAACAGCATTATTCTTTGTAAATCAATTCCGGCTTCGAATAAAAATATTCTTCAGGAACAGATTTTCATTGAAGCAGGAGCGGTAGTTGAGCATTGTATTCTGAATGTTTCCGAAGGCCCCATTTACATTGGGAAAGATGCTTTGGTCATGGAAGGAAGTATGATTCGCGGGCCATTTGCTTTAGGTGAACATGCAGTAATAAAAATGGGCGCAAAGATTTATGGCGCCACAACGATTGGCCCTTACTGCACGGTAGGAGGTGAGATCAAAAATTCGGTGATCTTTGGCTATTCCAACAAAGCCCATGACGGATACCTGGGCGATTCCGTGGTGGGAGAGTGGTGCAATCTCGGAGGTGGAACTTCCAATTCAAATATCAAAAATAATGCAGGAGCGGTAAAACTCTGGAACCCTATAAAAAATGATTTCACAGATGGCGGCCTGAAATGTGGATTATTTATGGGAGATTATTCCCGTTCTGCCATCAACACTTCTTTCAATACGGGCACCGTGGTGGGCGCAAGTGCGAATGTATTTGGAAAGGGCCTCACGCCATCTTATCTTTCGTCTTTCAGCTGGGGATATGATCCCGTGGAAACCTACGATTTTGAAAAGGCAATTCAGCATATCATTCAATGGAAGAAATTTAAAAACAAATCACTTACCTCCGTTGAAATAAGCACTTTGAAATCTATTTTTGATCAGCAAAACAACCTGAAAGAGAAAACAAATTAGAATAGCAAATTGGAAATGGAAGAAATAAAAAACGTATACACTAAAATAATCTTTTGATCAACAAATATTCTGTAATGAGAAAACAAATTGCTGCAGCAAACTGGAAAATGAATCTTACCTATCAGCAGGGCGCTGAATTATTGAAAGTCATTGTATCGGCCGACCTTTCCCTGAATGAAAACCAACTCGCTCTGTTTGCGGTTCCCTTTCCTTATCTCGAACTGACCAACGATACGGTTCATCATAAAAAAAATTATTTCGCTGCTGCACAGAATTGTTCAGATAAAAAAGCAGGTGCATATACAGGTGAGATATCTGCAGAGATGCTGAAATCCATTGATGTTTTGTTTTGTCTTGTTGGGCATAGCGAACGACGCGAATATTTCGGGGAAACCAACGAAGTAATTGCCAATAAGGTTTTAATTTGTCTAACGTACGAACTGACCCCGGTATTTTGTTGCGGTGAGGCGCTGGAAATCCGCGAACGCGGCGATCAAAATACATTTGTGGAGAAACAATTAGAAGAATCCCTGTTTCAACTTTCCCCAGAACAAATATTGAAGGTGGTGATTGCTTATGAACCGATCTGGGCCATTGGCACAGGCAAAACAGCCAGCACCGCACAAGCTCAGGAAATGCATGCCCATATCCGTTCCGTTTTGAAAAAACAATTTGGCGACCCCGTTGCCCAACAAGTTTCTATTTTGTACGGGGGCAGCGTAAAAGCCAATAACGCAAAGGAATTATTTGCCTGTGAAGACGTAGATGGGGGGTTGGTCGGTGGCTCCTCGCTGGTAGCATCCGATTTTATCGAGATCATACGGGCTTTAAAATAGGCGCTCCCATATTCCTGCTCCAAGATGAAGAGAACAGCAAACCTTATTGTTCAACACCTGCTCTGGAGAGGACTATACTTTTTTTCCGTTCTGATGCTGAATATACTGATCTCCCGGTTTTTTGCAGCTGAAAAAAGCGGGCAGATTTTTTACATCATCAACAATCTTGCTTTTGTACTACTGCTGGTGAGTATCAGTCTGGAGTCGGGTACCGTTTTCTA
>JAYVXJ010000856.1:0-3215 GCA_043785285.1 Chitinophagaceae bacterium | reverse complement strand
TTTCCCTTCAGTCTTCCATGTTTATCGATTCGTAGTTATAGTTATATATCAGGCGTGAATTAACATATAAAGCCCATCAACCATCAACCATCAACCATCAACCATTGCAATTCTCGCTATTCAAACACAACGATCCGAGCTCCTGCGTTCGCCGGTATTTCAGCAACATCAATTGCTTTTTGCGAATGATCCGGAAGAGCTGACAAATTTGAAAGCGGATGCATATATGGATCTCCTGTTTGAACCGGACGCAAAGAGGATTGAGTTGTTGTGCCGTTTGCTTCCTTCACCCGTATTGATTAATGAGGTGATTCACCTGCTTGCTGAAATACATCCCGATTTCATCCGGATCAATGGCTGGCCTGGATTTTTGGAAGCGCCAATGCTGGAAGCTGCTGCCGGTAAGGAATTTATGGAGAAAGCCCGGGAGGTATTTGGGAAGAAAATTATTTTTGTAAAAGACGTTCCGGGTTTTGTAAACCCCCGGATCATCTCGATGATCATCAATGAAGCTTATTATACCCTTGGCGCCGGCACCAGTTCGCGCGAAGAAATAGATATCGCCATGAAGCTGGGAACCGGGTATCCTTTCGGTCCTTTTGAATGGGCCGAAAAAATAGGCCTGAAAAATATCCATGCATTACTCACCACCCTCGGCAAAACAGATCCTCTATATACGATTGCGCCGGGGTTGCTGAGCTATTTAAATGGCTGATTATCCTATATATCTCCTGCAGACGGAATACTACTGCGCTGTGCGGAGGGTACAAAGTATCTTCGCAGCATGATGCTCTTGATAGATACTTCCGCAGAACAAGCAAGCCTGGCGCTTGCCAATGAGGGGGAAATTTTGTTTACGGAAGAAAACCCGCTTCCGAAGGAGCACGCCGCCTGGCTTCATCCGGCTATACGGCGGATTCTGGGATCCGGCAGGATAAAGATAGAACAACTGAAAGCTGTTGCTGTTTCGGCGGGTCCCGGTTCTTATACCGGCTTACGGGTAGGCATGGCAGCAGCTAAAGGAATATGTTTTGCTTTAAAGATCCCACTGATCACTGTAAATACATTGCGGTTAATGGGGCAGGCAATGCTTCCGCTGGCAAAGGAAAATAATGCCCTGATCTGCCCCCTGATTGATGCCCGCCGACAGGAAGTTTTTACGGCCATTTATTCCCTGGAAATGCAGGAAATCCTTGCTCCACAAGCACTTATATTAGATAAAACGTCATTTGAGGAATATCTTACCAGGAGCCGGCTGATTTTTTCAGGGAGCGGTTCACAAAAATGGGAAGGGTTAACGCATTCACCTAATGCCCTTTTTTCAACACAAATAAATGTAACAGAAGTATTTGCGAGAATCTCTCACACGTATTTCATGGAAAAAAAATGGTCGGATCCAATATATTCCGAACCCCTATATCTCAAAGAATTTTATACTCATGCTAAAATTTAGCTATATTACAAATTCTTTGGTTGAGGCACTTTTTTACAGCATTCATTATTAATTTTAATTCCCTTAATGTGATTAGTGTCATGAATGGTACAACCAGTAATTATTGGATGGTCGTCAACGCTCATAGTGGGGATGATGCATCCGTAAAAGTTGACTTTATCAACCTCAAAAAAGCAGCCATGATCCTGCGGGCTTTAAACCATAAGCTCCGTCAGCAGATCGTCCGCGTACTCGATGAGCATAAAAAGCTTACCGTAACAGAACTCTATATCTACCTTCGTCTGGAGCAATCCGTTGCTTCACAGCATCTGGCCATCCTCCGCCGGGCCGGCATCGTTAAGACCGAACGCGACGGGAAATTCATTCACTATACCATTAATCCGAACAGGATTGCGGATATAATGAAGACCGTGCAACTCTTGATTGTTTAGGCATTTTGGAGAATATTGTTGACGGTTGATGGTTGACGGTTGACCGATATCAGGTGCGAATTCGCAATTAAAGTCCGTCAACGGTCAACCGTCAACCGTCAACGTGAAATTCAGTAACTTAGCCCAAATAAGCCCCCTATGTATATCCAGCAACTCTACACCGGATGCCTCAGTGAAGCCGCTTATTATATTGAGGATAAGGGGGAGGCTGCCATCATTGATCCGCTGCGGGATATTGAGGAATACCTGCTGATTGCGAAAGAACGGAAGGCCCGCATTAAATATATTTTCGAGACGCATTTTCACGCTGATTTTGTGAGCGGTCATCTGGATCTGGCTCAGGCTTCGGGGGCGCCTATTATATATGGTCCGCTAACGGAGACGGCTTTCCCCATTTATAAAGCTACCGACGGAGAACAATTTAAACTGGGCGATCTGACCATTGACGTACTGCATACGCCCGGGCATACCGTGGAATCTTCCTGTTACTTATTACGGGATGCTAACGGGAAGGCACATGCGATATTTACCGGCGACACCCTTTTTGTGGGAGATGTGGGAAGACCCGATCTCAGTAGTGGCAACCTGAATAAGGAAGAACTTGCTGCTATGCTTTATGATTCGCTGCAACAAAAGATTAAACCGCTGGCCGACGATGTGATCATTTATCCGGCCCACGGCCAGGGCAGTAATTGTGGAAAGAATCTCGGTCCGGATACGTACAGTACGGTGGGTGAAGAAAGACAATCCAATTACGCGCTGAAGGAGCAGACAAAAGAGGAATTCATCAAGCTGGTAACCGAAGGACTCAACACCGCTCCCCAGTATTTCCCTATCAATGCCCGGATCAACAAAGAAGGATATGAAAGCCTGGATGGCGTAATGAAAAGCGCGTTGAAACCACTCTCCCTGGAAGAATTTAAAGAACTCATTAAAAACGACGATACCATTATTCTGGATACCCGCAATTTCACCGAGTTTACGGAAGGATATGTTCCCGGATCCATCAGCATCGGGCTGGACGGACGATTTGCCGAATGGGCAGGAAGTCTGCTCCCCTTCGATAGACCCATTGTACTGGTGACCGAATCCGGAAAGGAAAAAGAGAGTGCCATCCGTCTTGCCCGCGTTGGATTTGACCAGATGAAAGGGTATCTGAAAGGAAGTTTCGAAACCTGGAAATCTGCCGGCGGGCGCGTAGACCTCATCATCAATGTAGACGCCGATGAACTCGCCATGGACCTGCGTTTCGACCCGAAACTATTGGTCGTGGATGTTCGCCGCGAAACCGAATTCGGCGACGGCCACCTGATCGATGCGCGCAATATTCC
>JAYVXJ010000855.1:0-10412 GCA_043785285.1 Chitinophagaceae bacterium | reverse complement strand
TGTTGGAGGTATAAATAGAAGAAATGGAAGTTGAGGTATAAGGCATCCCGTCTATCACGTAAAAAGGATTGTTGCCTCCTCCCCTTAGGCTGTTCTGTCCCCTGATCTGGATATTGATAGCACCGCCCGGCATGCCGGTCTGCTGTGTGATGAAAACTCCGGACATCCGACCTTCCAGCGCTAGGAGCGGATTAGATACCGGCTGTTGTTCTATAGTTTCCTGGGTGATGGTACTTACATCCCCGGTATTCAGCCTGCGGGTCGTTGTACCGTACGCTATAACCTGCACTTCATCCAGTTTACTAACCAAGCGTTTGAGGATCGCCGTTAGATAAGCGTTTTGATGAACTGCAAGGGTTTGGGGCTGGTAACCGACATGACTAAATACCAGGATGGATGCTTCCGGAATTTTTTCTATAGTAAACTCGCCGTCACTGTTCGAAGAAACAGCTTTGTGGGAACTCTGTACTTCCACGCTCACGTCTTCCACCGGGTTGCCCTGTTCGTTCAAGACTTTTCCTTTGGCGTCAATCAGAGATTCATTTACAACTACTTTTTTCTGTACAACGATCGTTTTGTTATCCACCCGGTAAATCAGCGGCTGACCCACGAAACAAATGGCCAGCACTTCTTCCAGCGGAGCTTTGCTGACATGGATCGAGACCGGTTTTGATTCCGTTAAATCCTTATTGGAATAATAAAAGAAATAACCCGACTGCTGGTGAATCTCTAAAAACAGATCCTGCAGGGAGGCCCTGTCGTGGTTCAGGGTAATTTCCTGGCTTCGCGCGCTCGAGCATCCGAGTACCGCAATCAGAAAACAGATGAGATAAAAAGGTTTGCTCATAAAGTTGTTTGGTTTTTGGCATGGCCGGGTCATCCGGGCACAGCCGTTTTTTTTAATCCTAATAAATTGATGGACTAGCTTATCCCTTTTACGTTTTCCGGGGTATGACCTGTACCTCATTGCCCTGGATTCTGAAATTCACGTATCCTGCGAGTTCCAGGGTTTTGAGCACTTCGATCAGGGACCGGCTCCGGGGCAGGATGCCGGTAAACCGCTCGGTCAATTGTCTCTGATAAGTAACATGAATCGGATACCATCTTGAAATTTCCGCCATGATATCTTCAAAAGATTCAGACTGAAACCAGAACAGATTTTGCCGCCAGGCAACAACTTGATCTGTATTAACCGAATCAACTGAAATTTTTCCGCCGGGCTGGAGACTGGCTTGCTCTCCGGGTCTCAGAACCGTGCTGTAAAATCCGGCGCGAAGGCTGATCAAACCTTCCAACAGGGTCGTTTTTTCTGTGTGTTCTGCAGCATAACTCCTAACGTTAAAATGGGTGCCGAGCACCCGGACAAGCCCGCTCCCTGCCTCGACTAAGAATGGCTTTGTTTTGTTTTTTGTGATTTCAAAATAGCCTTCCCCGGATAGAATAACCCTTCTTTGATTTCCAGCAAACGAAGACGGAAACTGCAGGCTCGAACCGGCATTAAGCCAGACCCGGCTGCCATCTGCCAGGGTAATCTGATACCGGGTACCGGTGGGCGTTGTCAGTGTATTCAATTTTTCGTCACCCGGTTTTGCGGTCTGCTGAAAGACAAGACTGTTGCTGTCAGTTTTCCAAATTGTTTTTGAAGCCGCGAGATTTCCAGTCTGTGCAGTATCCAGCCGGATCACCGTTCCGTTAGGTAAAGTAAGCGTGGCCTGTGGCGATGCGGCAGCAACATCATTTTTAAATCGCCCGGCTTGGGATTCTGTTCCTTCCTTTATTACACCAGATTTATGCGTGACGAGAAAATAAGTCCCGAAAACCGCACCGGCAAAAATGGCCGCAATAGCAACATATTTTTTCCAAGGTATGATCCTGGCTGCCGGTTTTTCCTGCATGGCTTCAATCCTTTCTTTTATCCTGCTCCATGTGGCTCGATCGTCCTTAGCCTGAAGCGCCGCAATCTCCCGGTTCCACCCTTCTTCGTTGCTAAGATCATCAAACAGGTCTTCATGCGCTTCGGACTGGCGGAGCCATTCTTCGAGTATCCGCATCTCAGGTTCTGACAGCTTTTCATGTTGCTGGTACCTGGTTAAGATGGAAACGATGATGGGGATTTCGAACATATACTTTTTTACGTTCAGGTTAGATATACAAACAACGAAGAGGCTAATTCCTACTAGATCCCGGGAATATTTTATTTTAAAGTTAGTACAAAGACAAAGAAATAATCAGTGCTGATTACTTAGAATAAAAGCACTAAGGGTAATCCTTTACCTGCCAATCGGGTTTTAAGTTTCCCAATGGCATTCGCCCTTTGAGCGATAACGGTATGAATGGAAAGCCCGAGCTCCCGGGCGGTTTCTTCGAGTGAAAGACCTTCTTCAAAGAGGAGTTTAAATACTTTTTTCATTTTGGGAGGCAACGATTCCGCTTCCAATAACACTTGTCTCAGCGTTTCTCCCCGGACAAGTTCAGTATGGATAATATCTTCCGCAGGTGGGTTAAGGTAGATAAGTTCTTTATGAGAAATCGCGTGGCGTTTAGCTTGTTTCAAGTGGCCATAACAGGCATTGCGGGTGACGAGGAACAGGAAGGCAGCAATGCCTTTCAAGCTGTCGAATTTTAGACGTCTTTCCCATAACTTAACGAAGCTTTCGGTAACGATATCTTCTGCCTGTTCGGGGTCTTGCAGCAGCCTGTTGGCAAAGTACCAAACGGATTTATAATGAAGGCTATAGAGGGTTTCCATGGCATCCATGTCGCCGGCTTGAAAGCGCTGTAACAAATAATTGGGGTCCGTGGCATATCGCAGCATTGGATTCGCTTAATAGGTTAGCATTCCCGTCTTTTTCAAATGAATGATGCATGCATTGCGTGCGATGGTATGTAAGAAATAGGCAATTCCTTTTACGTTGCTAAAATCTGCTCTTTCCTGCCATATTTTAATGAAGCTCTCTGCTGCGATGCCGCCGGTCTGATCCCGATCTTTCAGAAAGCAGTTGGTGAAGTGCCAGATGGCATGATAGTGCATATCGTAAATGGTTTGCAGGGCAAACATATTGCCTGACCTGAAATCCTGCAGCAGGCTAAGTTCATCTTGATATCGTGTATCCGGGTTCATCAGAACTGCATATATGGTGGAAGAAATGCAATTCGAATGTAGGAAATAATATCATTTAAAGTATACTATAATAGACCTATTATACAAGATCTATTATACAGGGTTGATTATCAAAGATCTATGATGTTACTTGCCATATGGCAAAAGCGAAGAAAAGAATCCAGCGTAAAAAAGCAACCCTGGGACATTTTAATCATGAATCCTTCATGACAAAGCTGAGTAAAAGGATTAAGAGCCAGAGAAAGCTAAAAGGGTTTACCTCTTATGAGCTCTTTTCCTATGATATAGAGATATCCCGGGCAGGAATGGCAAAGTATGAATCCGGGAAATTTTTTAATCCCCGGTTAAGCACGTTATTGAAAATTATTGACGGTCTGGAAATGTCTCCCAGGGAATTTTTTTCTGAGGGTTTTGATTAAGCAGAAAGCAGGAAATGAAATTATTAAATGTATATTATAATAGATATATTATATAATACCTATTATATAGGGTTAACTATCAAACATCTATGATGTTACTTGCCATATGGCAAAAATAAAGAAAAAACCCGACAGGCCCTTGCGTAAAAAACCAACCCTGGGACATTTTAATCATGAAACCTTCCTGGCAAAACTGAGCAAAAGAATTAAGAGCCAGAGAAAGCGGAAAGGGTTTAACTCCTATGAACTTTTTTCATACGATATAGAAATTTCCCGGGCAGGAATGGCAAATTATGAATCCGGTAATTTTGTTGATATCAGGCTACGTACATTGCTGAAGATTATTGATGGATTGGAAATGTCCCCTAAGGAATTTTTTTCCGAAGGCTTTGATTAAATCAATATACAGGTATTTATATACTGAATATATCCGTTAGATCAATATTACAAGTTAGTAAATTAAGGAAACCAGTAGATATACTTAATTCACAGAAAGGGCCAGGTTCGAGAAAAGGATTGGGTTCATTAGGGATTTACAGGCTTTTGTGAGTTCTTCCACCGTAAGGCGGAACATTGCCGGATGATCCAATAAATAATTAGGAACTGAAATCGTTGATATATTTTTTTTCAGTGAGTAAACAGTCTGGCGGAGATCAATGAGCGCCTGAATACTCTCATAGTGGTGGGCACCGTTGACTTCTATATATAATTTACCCGGAAGTGCAATATCCACATGCTTATGACCATCCCAATATTCTAAGATAACAGGTATCCTTTCAGACTTTAACGCAAAATAAAGATCTATTGCCTGCGGGCTTGCCCCTGATTCAGCAATATAAGCCTGGTGCCTCAGGCATAAAGGATAGCCATAAACATCCATGGAAAACTCTTCTACGCCTTCCGTAAGGCGCTTTCCGCATTCCAGGCAATTCAGGGCTGTTTTCATAGTATGATAAAGATGAAAAATGATGCACCATTTTCATAATCATTTAGATGAATGGATTGATATGGAGGTTGAAATGGATAATAGAGACGTTCTATTTTAGCGGATTGCAGCGGATATCCTTTCCCGCCAGGGAAAGATATGGGTGGAAGCCCGGCCCGAAGGGGACGGCATAACCGTTTTAAATAATTTAATATAAATTACACAGCCTGGAAAAAGATATTTAATGATCTCCATCATCATTCCTACCTATAACGAATCAGACACTATTGGTCCATTGATTAACTATCTTTTTGAAAAAGGGGGATCTATCATTAATGAGATCATCGTAGCCGATGGCGGAAGCCAGGATAGAACTTGTGATTTCGCTAAAAACGCCGGCGCAACGGTTCTTAGGTCGCCACAGAAAGGGCGGGCAGTGCAGATGAATTACGGAGCATCCCAGGCAAATGGAAGTGTACTTTATTTTGTTCATGCAGATAGTTTTCCTCCTTCCTCTTTCGGGAGTGATATGCTGGCTGCCCTTGAGCAGGGATTTGAGTTTGGGAGATACCGGACTAAATTCGACAGCCATCACTGGATATTAAAGATCAACGCTTTTTTCACCCGGTTTGATCTTTTTATCTGTTCCGGAGGTGATCAGACCTTGTTTATCACGGGAGCCCTTTTTCGCAAGCTGGGCGGCTTTACGAATTCTATGCTGATCATGGAAGATTATGATATTGTCACTCGGGGAAAAGCAGTTGCGGATTACAAGATTATCCAAAAAGATACACTGGTTTCTGCCCGAAAATATGATTCAAACAGTTGGTTAACCGTCCAACTGGCCAATTTCAAGATCGTCAGGATGTATAAAAAAGGAGCATCACAAGGCGAAATGGCGGAAAGATATAAACAGTTATTAAATTACCGGTAGCTTTATAATCCAACCTGATTGTTTTTTCGTATTTATATAAAGTAAAGTAAGCAACCAATCTATTCCTTATGGTTGACTGTATAACAGGGATTCAACAAGCCGGGATCGGAGTTGTAAATGCGCAGGAAGCAAAGCATCTTTATAAGGAACTTTTTGGCATGAATGTCCTGATCTTCGAAGATAAAGCAGCCGCATCATTGATGACTTCGTATACAGGAAGGCAGGTACATCAGCGGCACGCCATTCTTTCACTGAATATGTCAGGTGGAGGAGGGTTTGAAATATGGCAATATATTTCACGAACACCAAAAAGTCCAGTAGCATTACCCCAACTTGGCGACCTGGGAATTTTCGCCATAAAGATCAAATCAAAGAATGTGAAGGCTGCGCACACCTATTTTACCGGCTTAGCGAAAGTCACTGTATCGGAATTGATGACCTCTCCCGATGATCGTCCGCATTTCTGGGTGATCGATCTATATGGTAATCATTTCAATATCGTAGAAGGCGATGAATGGTTCAAGACAGATAAGGGTATTTGCGGGGGCGTAGTAGGAGCTGTTATTGGAGTCAGCGACATGAATAAAGCGCTTCACTTTTACAAAGATACTTTGGGGGTCAATGAACTTGTCTATAGTAGTAAGGCACCCATGCTGGATGTGCCCTGTGGGCAAGCTTCCGGAAACAGATTTCACAGGGTTTTATTAAAAAAACAGGTTTCCAACCATGGGGCCTTCAGTAAACTATTGGGAGCGGTGCAAGTTGAATTAATTGAAGCCAAAGACCGCACACCTCAAAAAATATATGCTGACCGGTATTGGGGAGATTGTGGCTTTATCCATCTTTGCTTTGATGTACTGCATATGGATGTTTTGAAGAATGCCTCTGCTGAAGCAGGTTATCCTTTTTCTGTGGACAGCGCCGATTCTTTTTCGATGGGCTCATCAGCTGGTAGATTTTGCTATATGGAAGATCCGGATGGAACATTGATTGAACTCGTCGAAACGCATAAAGTACCTATCCTTAAAAAATTGGGCTGGTATTTGGATTTGGAAAAAAGAAAAGGAGATAAACCGTTGCCAGGCTGGATGATTGGAATGCTTGCTCTCAATAAGATCCGCTAAATATAAAGCTGTTTCAGGTTTTTTCCTTGCTTTACCGGCAAAGAAAGAAAATTGATTGTCTTTTGCAGAAACTCTTTCCATTAAAGATATAGCCATCCGAACACAGGCATGAAAAAGAAGGGTTTATCGAAATGACGTCCAACCAGGATTGCATCCAGAAAAGAATTAGGATGATTGCAGGATAATAGAAGCGGGCCTGTGCTTTCAAAACAACAGGGTTGCTGAAAGTGATCTTTCGGCAAAAAAAAGTAGTTTAATTTGAATCCAAATCTTAATTACGGGATAGAGCAAATGGTCAAGTATTTACACTCAATATAAAACGAAGGCTTTTGATAGATGGCTTTGAGGCCTTGATTTATTTAGCAGCAACCTCCCCCATCATAAAACCAGGAAGATTCCGAGATGAAAATATCATCCCGCATCAAGTTTCGAAGGTTTCCCGCCGTTTTATCACAAACTGCCAGCGGTTGATTGGAAAACAGTACATGTCCCTTTTCATCATCAAAGTTATCCTGGTCACCAAAGTAAATAGCCGTTTTACCGGTAAAAACACAAGGGCCGTCCGCAGGCTGTGAATCTTTAATGGCACAAACTTCCACGCTTTCTATATAGATCAGCTTATCCGTAGCATAGTTTTTCGGATCAAGAATCCGGTAAGGTCTTTTAGCTCTAATTTCAACCGTTCCAAATCCGACGTCTGTGATCAGGTTAATATACTCTTTTAAAGGCAACGCGCCGCTCAGGCATAAAGCCCGGAGTCGCTCATCGTTCTTTAATCCTTCCGGCATGACCGTTTCGCAGGTGGGGTCGCTTAAAACAAGCCTCCCATTCGGTTTCAGTATACGGTACATTTCGTGCAGCGCCTGTTTTAGCTCATCCTGTTTGAAAATGTTGAAAAGACAATTTTGTGCGGCCACATCAATGCTTCCGTCTTCAATGGGAAGATCCAGGGCGTCCCCGCTGCGAAGGTCAACAAAGGATGACCGGAACCAGGGATTGAGTTTTTCGGCTTCTATAAAATTCTGGCGGCTTGCCTGAAGCATTTCATCCACAACATCAACACCGATTACACCTGCTTTTTGCCTGCTGAAATAAGCAAACTGCAAAAGTTCCATTCCACCGCCAACCCCCACATATAAAATCTTTGGGTTGTGGACCAGATCCCTTGAATTGACGGTACTTCCACATCCATAATTCATTTCCAGCATCCGTTTGGGAATATTCAGTTCTGGCAATTGCCAAACAGGGGTTGTTGAGCAGCAGAGTCCCTGCTGCGGATTTTCAGCGGCTTCTTTATAAACATTCCTGGTGGTTTCCAAATAGCTTTGCATAATAGCGATATTATAATTTTTAAAAAGCCTTAAGTAAAAAAAAGATCCCGGCACTGGCCATTGCCGCAATAGGAAGGGTCAATATCCATGACAGCACAATTTTTGAGATCTCCTTTTTATTCGCCGTTTTATTAACAATACCAATGCCGTAAATACTGCCTACAGATACGTGGGTCGTGGATACCGGTAAACCAAATTTACTGGCGGAAATAACCAGGAGGCTTGTAATGAGATTGGCGGAGAAACCCTGGCCATGATTCAGGGATGAAATTTTCCTGCTCATGGTATCTGCCACTTTTTTTGCATTCAGCCACCCCCCCATGGCCATCACAACAGCCAGGATGATTATATTGACCGGCAAAGAAAAGAAATGACAGATCAATAAGAGGGAAACGAGTTTCGGCGTATCGTTAAGGCCTCTGGCAAAACTTACAGCGCCTGCACTCAGATAATGCAGATTATTTACCAATGATTGAAAATTGATTCCCAAAAATCTTCCCTGATATTGATTTAAGCAATTTGCTGTAGAATTGATTTCAGCCTGTATAATAGGCAGACCTGTAAAGTTGGACGAAGTAGGGTTTGCCATGGCAACAGGAACCCACTTTTTACCGATACATATACAACTTTCCACCGTTATTCCTGCTGCACGCCTGGTTTTGGTGAACAGCAGATAAACAAGACTGCTTAAGATCACAGCGATAATAGGGCTTATGATAAGCGGTATAAAAAAGGTTTTTTCCAGGGTAGAAAAATTTACGGCACTCCCTGCGCCTACCAGACCGGCACCAACCAGCGCGCCTACCATTCCGTGAGTGGTCGAGATCGGAAATCCCAATTTTGTTGCCAGCAAAACGGTTATCCCGGCTCCAAGGGCCACTGCCAATACAAAGTTGCTGGAATGAATCAGGGTTTCGGGAACGAGGCCCTTGCCTGAAAAATTTTTTATCAGTGTTTCTGCAAAAAAATAAGAGCAGACTGAACCGGCAAACGTAAATATGGTGGCCAGGATCAGCGCCTGGCGATAACTTAACGTGCCGCTTCCCCATAAGGTAGCGGTTCCCTTAAAATTATCATTAGCCCCATTGGAATACGTCAAGAGCAAAACGGCAATAAAAAGGAATATCAGGACCATCATCTATTATTTTTATAGGTTAGAGTCTGACTTTGAGGTACAGATGCTTTTATTTTGAGTTCTTCAGGCAGGTCATTTTCTTCATCTATATCATTTAATACGGGCAATAAGAAATATGGATAACCCATTCGATTCAGGGTATTTAGGGTATCGCTGAGTACGTTGGACGTACCCCAGTAAATATTTTTAAAAATGGGGATTACCATTTCCGTTAATCCAAGTAAGTAATATCCTCCGTCACTGGCAGGTCCAATAATAATCTTTCCAGATTCGAGCTTTTCAAAAGCCTCTTCTATTTTTACCTCCGACAGCTCGACGCAATCGCTGCCAATTAGTACGACTTTTGCGTATCCCCGCTTAAAAAGGTCTAAAAAAGCATTGCGCATTCTTGCGCCGAGGTCCTCGCCCCGCTGCATTCTTTTATGATAAGTATTATTATCCCAAATATCCTGTTCGTTTATATAATCAGCGTAAAATATAAATTTATCGCAAGCGAGATGTTGAGTAATGGAACAGGAATGCTGTAAAAGTTCCTTATAAATAAGTAAAGCTTTTTCATTGCCCATAGTAAGGGCAAGCCGGGTTTTGACTTTACCGGGCACCGGATTGCGTACAAAAATGATCACCGCTGATTTATTCATCATATTCCTTCCGTTACCGTACCACCGCAACTGGATCCGGCACCGGCCGTACACCCGTAGCAATGCTGATTGACAATAATATCCCTGTTATTGAGTGATTCAATGTTGAACTGCGACAAGTGATTTGAATTTGCGCAGCTCACTTTTAGTTCCAGCATCTGGTTAAAATCACAATCATAGAGGTATCCGTCCCAGCCGACCGAAATGGTATTTCTGCACATTACTCCTTTGGCAGCAGCTGGATTAAAAGCGGCCGTAAGTTTCTCCATATACTTTTCATAATTGCCGCTTTGCAGCAAATAGTCAAGATACCGGCTGATGGGCATATTGGTAATGGCGAAAAGGTTATTGAACTCAATATTATAGTGCGATTTCAGGGCTTCCTTATACTCTTTTTCCAACACGGCTTGTAAGGGCGGCAAAAACGCACCTGCGGGATTATAAACAAGATTCAAGGCCAGGCCAGATCCTTCTTTTCCATACCCAACTGCATTGAGCATCTGAAGGGCTTTGATCGAATCTTCAAAAACCCCATTGCCGCGCTGACGGTCTGTCCGTTCAGCCGTGTAAAAAGGAAGGGATGAAACGATCTCTATATTATGCTTCTTATAAAAATCGGGCAGATCATAGTATTTTTTATTGGCCAGGATAATCGTCAGGTTGCATCGGACGATAATTTGTTTATCCAACTTTTTAATTTCTTCCACGAACCAACGGAAATCCGGATTCATTTCAGGAGCACCGCCGGTGAGATCAACGATTTTTATGGAAGAGTGACTTAA
>JAYVXJ010000854.1:0-3226 GCA_043785285.1 Chitinophagaceae bacterium | reverse complement strand
CTGGCAACGAATAATTATACTTTTCCTTTTTTAATTTCTTCTACTACCGAAGGATCCACCAGCGTGCTGATGTCGCCCAGTTTATCCATTTCGCCTTCTGCAATTTTCCGCAGGATGCGACGCATGATCTTACCGCTGCGGGTTTTTGGCAGTCCGGTTACAAATTGAATTTTATCCGGCTTAGCAATGGCACCGATAACCTTTGTTACCGTATTCACCACGCTTTCTTTATTCAGGTTCTTTTCATTTCGACCCTTGCCCAGGATTACAAAAGCATAGATACCCTGTCCTTTAATATCGTGCGGATAACCTACTACCGCACTTTCCACCACATCCGGATGCATGTTGATGGCATTCTCCACTTCTGCGGTTCCGATACGGTGTCCGCTTACATTAAGCACATCATCTACCCGTCCGGTAATGCGATAGTTTCCTTCGGCATCCCGGAAGGCACCATCACCCGTAAAATACATATCCGGATAAGTGGCGAAATAATTCAGCCGGCATCTTTCATGATCACCGTAAGTAGTGCGGATAATGGATGGCCAGGGGAAGCGGATGCATAGATTTCCGGCAACCGTCGGGCCGGTAGCGCCTTTATGGAATACACCATCTTTGGCTGCATCCGAGCCGGGTACCATATGCCCGTTTTCATCTACCAGCAGGGGAAGTACACCCGGCAATGGCAGTGTAGCGTAAGTGGGCATTCCCTTGCTGATCCCCGCGAGATTCGAAATCATGATCCCCCCTGTTTCCGTTTGCCACCAGGTATCTACAATGGGACATTTATGTTTTCCGATATGTTCATCATACCAATGCCAGGCTTCTTCATTGATGGGTTCACCCACCGTTCCCAACACCTTTAAGGAACTCAGATCTTTGTTTTTTAATGGCTCGAGACCGTAACCCATGAGACTGCGGATAGCAGTAGGGGCAGTATAGAGAATGTTCACTTTATATTTATCCACGATGTCCCAGAATCTTCCCGGATCGGGCCAGGAAGGAATTCCTTCGAACATGATCGTAGTGGCACCGGCACAAAGCGGTCCGTAAACCGTATAGCTATGGCCGGTGATCCAGCCTATGTCTGCCGTACAGAAATAAACCTGTCCGGGTTGATACTGAAAAACATTTACGAAACTATAGGTAGTAAAAATCATAAAACCGGCATTGGTATGCACAACCCCCTTGGGCTTACCGGTGGATCCGGAGGTATAGAGAATAAAAAGCATATCCTCTGCATCCATGGCTTCTGCAGCTGTATCTTTTACACCCTGGGCATCCACTTTTTTAATCTCCTCCTGCCACCAGATATCTCTTCCATCCACCATATTTATTTTGTTGCCGAGGTGTTTCAGCACGATCACTTTTTTTACATGCCCTGTTTGCGTCAACGCCTCATCCATGGTGTCTTTCAGCAGAATATCCTTGCCGCCGCGGTGTCCTCCATCGGCGGTGATCACCACACTGCATTGGGCATCTTCAATGCGGTCGGCAATGCTTTGGGCGGAATAACCGCCGAAAACCACGGAATGAATAGCGCCCATGCGGGCGCAGGCCAGCACGGCAATAGCTACTTCGGGAACCATCGGCATATAAATGCATACCCGGTCGCCTTTTTTCACCGAATTATTTTTCAACACCTGAACGAAGCGGCAGACTTCGGTGTGTAATTCTTTAAAAGTAAGGATGCGATTTTTTTCATTGGGGTCATTCGGCTCCCAGATAATGGCAGGATGGTCTCCTTTGTCCGCCAGATGGCGATCCAGACAGTTCTCCGTAATATTCAGCTTTGCTCCCTGGAACCACTTTGCTTTAGGCTCTTTAAAATTCCATTCCAGCACCTTGTCCCATTTTTTCTTCCAGGTAAAATGTTCTGCCACATCAGCCCAGAATTTTTCAGGCTGGTCAATACTCTTCTGATACTCGGAAAGATACTCTTCGAAAGAATGGATTTGATAGGGGAAGCTCATTGGGTTATGGTTGATGGTTGATGGTTGATGGTTGATGGTTGACGGTTGACGGTTGACGGTTGACGGTTGACGGTTGACGGTTGACGGTTGACGGTTGACGGTTGACGGTTGACGGTTGACGGTTGACGGTTGATAATTTGGAAAGTAAATTTAGTGACTATTTTTTTTCCTACCTTATATCCTCAAATATTAACTGCTGTAATGAAAATAAATGCATTTCTTTTTCGCTGCACACTCATTGCTGCATTAGGTGGTTTTTTATTCGGATTTGAAACAGCGGTGATCTCCGGTGCGGATAAAACCATTCAGAAACTCTGGTCTCTGAATTCCTTCTGGCAGGGCTTTACCATTGCTGCCAGTCTGATCGGTACGGTAATCGGAGCTGCCATTGCCGGAACGCCGGCGCAACGATGGGGAAGAAGAAAGGTATTGATGATTATTGCGCTGATGTACCTGATGTCGGCCATCGGATGTGCGCTTACTTCCACCTGGTTATTATTTATTACGTTTCGAATTATTGGAGGAATTGCCGTTGGCGCTTCTTCTGTGGTGGGACCCATGTATATTTCAGAACTGGCGCCGGCTGCCGTGCGTGGCCGCTTAGCCGGTATGTTTCAGTTGAATATTGTTGCAGGTATCTTTATCGCTTATCTCACGAATTTTTTATTTGTGGGTCTGGGTGATGAAGCCTGGCGTTGGATGCTCGGCATCATGGCGGTGCCTGCGGGATTGTTTGCCATCCTGCTGCGTGGGATTCCGGAAAGTCCGCGCTGGCTGATCTTAAATAATCGCGATGCAGAAGCGGCCGTTATTTTTGCCCGCACGGGAGAACCGGATGCACCTACATTGATTAAGGAAGAACATGCGTTGTCCAGACAGGGCACAAAAGAAAGTTTATTCAACGGAAAATTCGGGAAACCCATTTTATACGCCATGTTGCTGGCCATGTTTAATCAGCTTTCCGGCATCAATGCTATTTTATATTATGCTCCGCGCATTTTCGAAATGGCCGGATTCAATAAAGACCAGGCCTTTTTGTTACCCGTATATATCGGAGCAGCAAACCTGTTGTTTACATTCCTGGCTATGACCATCATCGATAAAGTAGGCAGAAAAACATTGTTGATTACAGGTGCTATCGGCATGATTATTTTTCTCGCATTAACCGCCGGGGCATTCAGTAACACAGGCCATGCAAATAGTATGGTGCTTCTGTACCTGCTGGGGTTCATTGCTTTTTTTGCCTTTTCCCA
>JAYVXJ010000853.1:0-3233 GCA_043785285.1 Chitinophagaceae bacterium | reverse complement strand
ATAATTGCATCATCCAAAACAACCCGTTCCAGACCGTATTTTCCGGCTGACCCATGGCCAGATATAAAACAAAAATGGTGGACGCCACATACAGGAGCACACCGTAAAAACTATATTGCTGGCGAAATTCCAATAAAACTTCTTTTTTCAACAGCGTCAGAATATGCCGGATACTCGTCAATTGATTTCTTTAAAATTATTTTAACAAATCCCCTTTTTCAAAACAATAACGGCAGCGGGGTTCGTACAGGTCTTGATTTCCAAGCTCAACCTGTACTGAACTTCCTCCCTTTCTGTAAGAATAATTAGCCATATTCCAACATTGCATACAAATGGCATGTAACTTGGTGATGTATTCCGCTTTAGCAAGTAGTTCCGGCATTTGTCCGAAAGGCCTGCCCAGGTAATCCATATCCAGCCCGGCAACAATAACCCGGGTTCCCTGAAAACGGCGACCTGGAGCCTGGCAATCCGCGCACGTCGCAGCCTTCGGATGAGTTCTTCTGTTTTTCCGGAAAACATGGAACCACAGATCACTTCGATCCATCCGCGGCGTTCAAATTTCATAGCAGGTTCAATAAACATCTTGCAGGAAGCCAGTTTGGTTAAATATTTGCATTAATTTTATATATCCGTTAATTAACAAATTAACTGTCTTGCCCGACGCAATACAATGGAAAGACTTAAACATCTGATCAGCAAGTTAAACGAACAATCCGAACAAAAGGACAGTCCCCTTCAAATGCTTGTTACCCTCAAACAGCTTGAAGCAGAACTGACACGAATGCATACGGTAACAGTTACCGGAAGAAAAAATCCGGGTATTTCCGTGGTGATGCCATCCCTGAACATTACCCATCGTGTATTGAGCAGCCCTTCCGAAGAAAGAGAAAAAATGCCGGACCTGATGAGGGAAGTTTTTAAACCATCCTCCCAACCGGTTAATGCAACTGCGCAACAAGCCTGGCAGGTGGATCCCCTGGTGGAAGTGCCAACTTTATCCCACCAGACTGCCGGACAGGAATTGAATGATATCATTGGAACAGGCAGCCCTTCCATCAACGACAAACTAAAGGAAAATGGGTTGGTTGACCGCGGATCCCAACTCAAGGGATCACCGATAAAAGAACTCCGAAAAGCCATTGGTGTGAATGATCGTTTTGTCTTTATCAATGAATTGTTCCGCGGAGATGAGCCGATGTATGAACGAAGTATCAAAACGATTAATAATTTCAGGATTCTGCCTGAAGCAGAATACTGGATGGAAAGAGAATTGAAAATAAAACTGGGTTGGGATGATTCCCGGGAGATCGTGAAACATTTTTATCAACTGGTCAGCAGGCGATTCTCCTGAATGTAGTTAACAATCTCTGCTGTAGCTCCCCGTCTTGCATAAACATAATCCCTCGCAGCTTTGCTGTGAAAGGCATATTCTTCTTCGTACCGGAATAACCGGTCAAATACCGACTCTACTTCCAGCGCGTTATCAATTATAATGACGCCGCCGGCTTCCGCCAGTTCAACCACTTCAATATATTTTTCAATTACCGGTCCCGTTACCACGGGCTTTCCATACACGGCTGCTTCCAGCACATTGTGTACGCCATCATCACCAAATCCTCCGCCAACATAACAGATAGTAGCATACTGATAAAGACTGGAGAGCATGCCAATATTGTCTATGATCAAAACATGCGGCATTTTCTCTGATGGACTGGAAAGCGGATTTCCTGCATTTCTTTTCTCCAGTTCGGAATACCGGATACTATGATGAAACAAAGCTTCCGTATCGCGCAGGTCATCTTCTTCGATTTCATGCGGAGCGATGATAAACTTAATTTCCGGATGGGCATTGGCATAATGATCCAGCTCTTCTTCATCTTCTTCCCATGTGCTGCCTGCAACAATCACGGGTCCGGTCCCGCAAAATTCAAGGATTCCCGGAATGGGTTCAAAGTTTTCTGCAATATCAATTACCCGGTCGAACCGGGTATCGCCGCTTACGATCACGTTTTGGCTGATACCCAGGATTCCCAGCAATTTCTTCGATGAATCTGTTTGAACAAAAAAAGCCCGGAAGCTGTCCAGCATCAGCCGGTGCAGGTTACCATACCATTTAAAGAAAGGCTGATCTTCCCGGAACAGCGGCGATATCAGTAAAACCGGAATATTCCGCTTTTGTAACGCAGTGAGATAGTAAAACCAATAGTCGTATTTTATCCAGAGCACCAGGGTAGGCTTTACCAGGTCCAGGAAACGACGGGCATGCCGGGAAGAATCTGCCGGCAGGTAAAAAACATAATCAGCACCCCGATAATCTTTACGGATCTTATATCCGGAAGGAGAAAAAAAAGTAATCAATATGGTTATATCAGGATCCACCCTGCGGAGGAATTCGATCACGGGTCTCCCCTGTTCGAATTCTCCCAGCGAGGCACAATGCATCCATACCCGTTTTTTTCTGTTCGCTATTCCTGATGCATGTATGCGATCGAGCAGGCCCTTTCTTCCCTGAATCCAGGCAGCCGCTTTCCGGTTCCAGGGTGAGATAAGCCGGACCGAGATTTGATAAAGCCAAAGAAAAAGGTTATACAATACTATATTCAAAACAACGGATAGATGATTCTGCCAACAAATGTAACCCTTTCCCCAAACCGTTCATAACTGATTGAGTCATTGCATAAACCATTATTTTAGTGTAGGTTTGTGCCCGTTAATAAAGAGCATTATGCGGCCAATTCAAATGGTGGATCTCCAACAGCAGTATGCCAGGATTAAACTGCAGGTAGATTCCGCAATCAGTGAGGTTTTGGAAACTGCGGCTTTTATAAATGGGAAGCCCGTAACGGAATTTTCCCAAAGCCTGTCTGCCTACCTGAACATTCCAAACGTAATTCCCTGTGCAAACGGAACCGACGCCCTGCAGATAGCCCTGATGGGCCTTGGATTGAAACCCGGTGACGAAGTAATAACCCCGTCTTTTACTTTTATCGCTACTACGGAAGTAGTTGCCCTGCTTGGTTTAAAACCGGTATTTGCAGAGGTGGATCCAAAAACGTTTTGCCTCGATCCCACGTCTGTTGAAAAACAGATTACCAAAAAAACAAAAGCCATTGTGCCCGTGCATTTATACGGGCAATCTGCTCCCATGAAAGAGATCATGGATCTTGCACACAAATATAACCTGCACGTAATAGAAGACAATGCCCAGGCCATTGGTAGTGATTATCTTT
>JAYVXJ010000852.1:0-3238 GCA_043785285.1 Chitinophagaceae bacterium | reverse complement strand
ACTAATAACCAATCGAAATAACACCCATTGTTCAATCACAAAACTGATCTAGCATTATGAAACAAAAACTACAGATTGCGTTCAGGCCACAGGTAGTGAAAATCACGACGCAATTATTGCTGGCCACTCTTTTCTTTCTTACCGGTTATACCCAGGATGCCGGCGGAAAGAATACATCAAACAGACATATCTCCGGCGTGGTCTCGAATCAAAAAGGGGAGCCGCTAACGGGCGTTACGATAATGGTAACAGGTACCAAAACAGGCACGGTCACAGACGAACTGGGAAAATTCAGTATATCTATTCCCGGTGGTGACGTAACACTCGATGTTTCATACGTTGGTTATCAAAAGCAATCCGTTAAAGTGGGTAGCGGGAATGAGTTGAATATCATTTTAACCGAGTTGTCCGACGGATTGAACGACGTGGTAGTCGTTGGCTATACCACACAAAAACGAAAAGACCTCACGGGAGCTTTGTCCGTTATAGATGCTAAAAACATCAGCGATATACCAGTGGGTGGTGTGGACCAGATCATGCAGGGAAAAGCACCGGGTGTGGTGGTAACCTCATCAACCGGCGCTCCGGGCGGTCCCATTGAAGTGAGAATAAGAGGGATTGGTACGATCGGAAATAACGAACCTTTATATATTGTGGATGGCGTTCCGACCAAGGATGGCATCAATGAAATTTCTCCCAATGATGTGGAGAGCATTACCATTTTGAAAGATGCTGCTTCTGCTTCTATTTATGGAGCCCGATCTTCCAATGGCGTGGTTTTGATCACCACAAAAAAAGGCAAATCAGGTGTTCCCCGTTTCAGTCTGAATGCATATACCGGAGTGCAAACCCCGGGTCATTTAATAAAGATGGCCAATACCGCTGAATATGTACGCGCATTTAATACGGCAGCGCTTAATGACGGAAGAGCGCAAATTCCGCAGAGCATGATCGACACCCTTCCCGATGTAAACTGGCAGAAAGAAGTGCTGAAATCAGCTCCCATGACGAACGTGCAGTTTTCGGTTAGCGGAGGAAGTCCGAATACGACATACTCTCTATCGGGTTCTTACCTTACTCAAAATGGAATGATCCTGAATTCATCCAATCAGCGCGCCAATGTTCATACCGCGATTGTGAGCAATCTTTCCAAAACGTTTACGGTAGGTACAAATATTAACCTGGCTTACAATAAATACAGGCAGGTTGGAAGTTCCGGAGACGGTTACGGGGATGGAAATCCCGGTGCCAGTATTATCCGGTATGCTTTATTCCGAACACCGGCAACTCCGGTTTATAATAAGGATGGCAGTTTTGTGGATCTGCCCAATCCTTCCTCTTTTTTTGGAGATGGATACAATCCGGTAGGTCTGGCTGCCAATACCAACACCAACTATTATAATTATTCATTACTGGGAGATCTTTACCTGCAAATGACTCCGGTAAAAAACCTCGTCATTAAAACCGATCTGGGTACCAATGCCATCATTACGGACTATAAACAATTCAATCCAACCTGGGGTACAAGGAGTATTAATGCTACCGGTTCCCTGGGACAATCCAACGCAGACAATTTCAATTACAACTGGACGAATACAGCAACCTATAATTGGTTAAAAGATAAACATGCCGTCACTTTACTAGGCGGTACGGAACTCATCTACAACGATTCAAAAGCATTCTCTGCTTCACAACAAAATTATCCGAATCAGTCGCCTGCTTTTCAATACCTGGACAATGGTATCGGCACAACGCTTGCCCCTTATGGTAGTACTGGCGGCAACGAATCCCGCTGGGCTTTATTCTCGCTGTTAGGAAAGGCTGGGTACGCCTACGACGACAAATACCTGGCTTCATTCAGCTTCAGAAGAGATGGATCTTCGAGGCTCCAGACCAGCAACCGCTATGGAGATTTCTTTTCCGGTTCTTTCGGCTGGAGGGTAGACAAAGAAGCCTTCCTGCAAAGCATCAGTCAGATTTCTTTGCTGAAATTAAGGGGAAGTATCGGTCAGCTGGGTAACCAGGAAATCGGCAATTACGCTTACACATCTACGGTAGGCCCTACCGGAAGTTATTCCTTTGGAGGTATTTTAGCTCCGGGATATACCATTACTTCCAATGGTAATCCCAATATCCGTTGGGAAACCAGTACACAAAAAGATATCGGATTGGACCTGGGTCTTTTCCAGAATGCAATCACGTTTACTGCAGATTACTACAATAAAACAACATCCGGAATGCTGTTATCTGTGCCGGTACCCAGCAGTGCCGGAAGTGCGGGAAGTCCTACGGAAAATGCCGGAAAAGTATTAAACAGCGGTTTTGAATTTGAATTGAGCTTTAGAAAAAGTATAAATAAAGACTGGCGGTATGCGGTAAGTGCCAATTTAGCAACTGTCAATAACAAAGTGGTATCATTAGCAGGTGGCAAACCGATTCCCGGTGGACGTATTGACGATAATGTGTACGCAACCATCACCACCGAAGGTCAGCCTATCGGAGAATTTTATATGCTCCGGCAGGACGGCATATTTCAAAATGATAAAGAAGTATTTACACATGCCTATCAGGGTCCCGGCGTCCGGGCCGGAGATGTAAAATATGTGGATGTAAACCATGACGGAGTGATTGATCAAAACGACAGACAATACGTTGGTAGCTCCATTCCCAAATTCACGTATGGCTTAACAGGAACGGTAAACTACCAAAATTTCGATCTGAGCCTTTTCTTCCAGGGTGTTTATGGCAATAAAATTTATAATCAGATATTAACGGATATCGAAGGGTTCTACAGGGCCTTTAACATCACGGAAAGGATTGCCAATGATAGCTGGCACGGCGAAGGAACAAGCAACAAATTTCCAATACTATCCTGGTCTGACGCACAGAATAATAAACAACCTTCTACCCGGTTTCTCGAAGATGGTTCTTATTTAAGACTTAAGAATCTGCAGATCGGATATAGTTTCGGCAATAGCCTCTTATCCGGTCTGAGGATTTCTTCAGCGCGTTTTTTCGTCAGCGTTCAAAATGCATTTACTATTACAAAATACACTGGTCAGGATCCGGAAATGGGGGTAAGCTCCAATGGAGCCGGAGACGGGGTCAGAGCGGTTGGTATAGATTGGGGAACTTATCCTTCAGCAAGAACATTCACTGTTGGAGCCAACCTTAATTTTTAATTTTTAATTACATCATTTTATGAAATACATAAAAATATCCCTGATCGCTATATCGG
>JAYVXJ010000851.1:0-3239 GCA_043785285.1 Chitinophagaceae bacterium | reverse complement strand
TTGCGTTCCAGTGCGCGTACCATTTGGCTTCTGTAGAAGCAGGGTCATAGTGTTTGCTCAATTCCATCCGGATGCATCTTTTAAAGGAGTGCAAAGTTAATCAATCGCATAGAAGGATGGAAAGCGGAATGGAAACGACCAAAAAAGCTTCCGTTAGAAAGGAAACTTTTCTCTTAAGAGAGGGAATATGAAATCTACCTCTCGTATTTTGGGAATAGAGGGTTCTGAATTCAGATTCAGCAGGTAAGCTGGAAATCAGGCAAACCAGTACAGATAAGAAAGCAACATAACCAGCGCGAGAAAACCGAAAGCAAATAAACCTGTCTTTACGTTTTCTCCCAAATGAAATGAATGCATTGTCCTCTTCATAAATGAAAATTTTAAAATGAAACCATGTTAATTAAAAACATTTGTTTCAAAGGGACACAAAAATCAACTTAGGGTGGGTTTCTCTTACGATTTGGGAGGGAAGCCTGTAAGGGTAAAAGTTATGGCAGGCTTACCATAACTACAAAGCAAATATAAATTGTTTTTTCGAGCAGTTCTAGTGTTTGGGAATAAAAATTTGCAATTATTTCCCCAAACCTGCCCAAAAAAGAAAACTCCGGCCATTGCCAGAGTTGACGAACCAGGTGTTTGCATTTGATCAGGTTAGGGTAAAGACGTACGCAAATAGCATGATGGAACAGAAGTACAATACCGCAATAATCGCAGCCAATGTTGCTTCTTCCCCAACATGAAAAGCCTGCATGTGTTTCATGGAGATGAATTTAAGGGTGAAATACAACCATACGGACGGATTTCAGGGCGCTTTCAAGGGGTACGAATCGAACAATATCAAAAAAACGAATAAATGAAATGGTAACTAAAGGATGATTATTCCTAACTTTATTAGTAAATAAGGCTCAGGAACTACCGGTTATGTATGCTATAGTAGATATCGAAACAACAGGCAGCTATGCCGCTAATAACGGAATCACCGAATTAGCTATTGTGCTTTATGATGGAAATAAGATCATAGACCGCTTTGAGAGCCTGGTCAATCCCCAAATGCCCATTCCGCGCTATATTCAGGTGCTTACCGGCATTCATCCCGGGATGACGGATTCAGCTCCGCCATTTACCGAAATCGCTCCCCGGGTTTTTGCCTTATTAAAGGGTGCCGTTTTCACTGCCCACAATGTGAATTTTGATTATTCCTTTATTAAATATCATCTGGAAGCATCCGGTTATCAATTCCAGGAGAGGAAACTGTGTACCGTTCGACTAAGCCGCAAAGTATTTCCCGGTCTTCCCGGATATAGTCTGGGTAAATTATGCCGGGAACTCGGTATTCCTATGGAAAACCGTCACCGTGCCGGCGGAGATGCCGATGCCACAGTGAAACTTTTTGAGAAAATCTTACTCCGGGATTCCCAGGGGCATGTACAACTAATGCTGCAGGGAAGGAGCATTGAACAATACCTGCCTCCTAACCTTCCGGCAGGTCAGATCGCCTGCCTGCCGTATACTTCCGGGGTTTATTATTTTCACGATCAGAAAGGCAACGTGATTTATGTGGGGAAAGCTAAAAACCTCCGAAACAGGGTCTGCAGCCATTTTTCGAATAACCACACGGGACTTCGGAAACAGGAATTCCTCCGGAATATTTATTCGGTTTCCTGGCAGGACTGTGCCACGGAGCTTATGGCTTTTCTTTTTGAATGTATCGAGATCAAGCGCCTATGGCCGACATATAATTATAGCCTGAAACGATTTGAGCAGACCTACGGACTATACGCTTACGAAGACCGCAATGGTTACCTGCGGCTGACCATTGAAAAGAAAAAACTCCAGCTGCATACTTATTACAGCTTCAACGGGATTTTCGAAGGAAGACAGATTATCTGCAAACTTGTGCACCAATTCCGGCTTTGCCCAAAACTTTGCTTTATTCAAAAAGGAGAAGACGGCTGCGAAGGCATCAAAGAGCAATATTGTTTAGGTGCCTGTATTCAAAAAGAAGAACCTTCCGCATACAATAACCGGGTCCAGGAAGCGCTTTCCTCATTACAGTCTGTTCTTCCTTCTTTTGTTATCCGGGACAAAGGTAGAAATGCGTCAGAGGAAAGTTGCGTGCTTATTGAAAAGGGTCGCTTCTACGGTATGGGTTATCTGGATAAGGAACAACAGATCGGGAATATGGAAATGCTAAAGGAATACCTCACTGCCTATCCGGAAAATGATTATATGCGCGGGCTGGTTTATCAGTTTGCTGAAAAATGTCCGGGGAAGAAAAGATTGATAGTTGATAGTTGATAGTTGATAGTTGATGGACTTTATAGACGACTCCGCACCTGATATCCATCAACCATCAACTTCTTTACCCCCGCAGCGCCTCGACATATTTTAAAAAATCTGATCGGGGAATCATGCGTGCACCGAGGCTTTCCAGATGCGCGGTGTATACCTGGCAATCTATCATTTGTATCCCTTCGGATTGTAGTTGCTGAGCATAGTTGATAAAAGCAAATTTACTTGCATTATTCACTTTACTGAACATGCTTTCACCAAAAAAAAGCTTTCCCATCCGGATGCCGTATAGTCCGCCTACAAGTTCACCGTTCTGCCAGGCTTCGGCACTATGTGCGTATCCCTGGGAATGGAGATTTAAATACGCATTCCGCATATCTTCCGTGATCCAGGTGCCTTCCTGACCCCGCCGTGATATGCTTTTACATTCATTGATCACCCCGTTGAAATTTCGGTTAACAGTGAATTCCAAATCTCCTTTTTTTAATACCTGTTTCATACTGTTACTCACTTTCAGCTCCCCGGGAAACAATACAAACCGGGGATTGGGGCACCACCAGAGAATATAATTATCCTCGTACCAGGGAAAAATTCCCTGCCGGTAAGCCAGCAGTAATCTATCCATGGAAAGATCACCTCCAATGGCCAGGAGCCCGTCTTCGTCCGCCAGTTCAGCGGGAGGGAATTCTAAATCCTTATCCAGGACGTAAAGGGGCATACTCGGAAGATTATTATGGGAATCCTGATTTCCGGATCAGGAAGTGGAGAGCACCTCGATGGTTGCACCAATGCCCCGCTCCGTAATGGCATCGCACATGGGTTTCAGTTCCTCGTACCTTCCTCTCTTCACCCCATATTTTCCCTGGGTATGTATGATCATCGCACATTGTTCTGCCTGTTCGGTGGAATGTTTGCATACTTCAATCAGGGTTTGAATTACCCAGTCG
>JAYVXJ010000850.1:0-3242 GCA_043785285.1 Chitinophagaceae bacterium | reverse complement strand
TCAGGTGCTTTCCCTAATAAAGATTCAAACCATTGATAACGCAGATTTCTGGCAGCTACCTGAATGGAAACGGAATGTTGATCTGCATATTCGCGGGTATTCATTTTTTTGACCAGGAAAAGTTTCTGATATTTTGCTGCCAGTGCTTTAACGAATTGTTCATCACGTTCACTTTCTTCTCCGCGCAACTGGAAATTGGCATGTACTATGCTAAAATCAAAACCGGAACGGTAGCAACATTCCGCCAACAGCACGGAATCCATTCCGCCGCTCACGGCAAGTAAGAGTTTATCTCCTTTGTCAAACAGTTGCTGTTGTTTAACCGACTCCTGAAAACGAAAAACGAAATTATCCATGGTCGTTTTTAAATGAGGTCTTCGTATGCTGCCTGTAATTCATTAAAGGCATGCTGATCTCCTTTTTGCCTTGCCGCAGCCATCCCTTTTTCATACCAGCTTATGGCAGACCTGATGTCTCCTGTTCTTTCCAATAACCCCGCCAGATGATAATAAGATCCAATATAAGCAGGATCACGGGTAAGTATATCAATAAATAATAGACGCGCCGGCTCCTCTTCCCCCGCCTTAATATATTCGAGTGCCAGCGCATGCTTTAAAAACGGATCATCCGGAGAAACCAGTAAGAAAGTGCGCAGTTTTTCCATTTTATCCATAAGCCACTAATTTTTACTTTTTTATTTTTTTTTCAAATCAAGACTTATCTTTGTTTTAGTTGCATAAACAACTTTAATTTAGACTTAAATAACCATGAAAATTTTAGTCTGTATCAGTAAAACGCCCGATACCACGGCAAAAATAGCCTTCACAGATAACAACAGGAAATTTGCTGCTGAAGGAGTTCAGTGGATCATCAATCCCTACGATGAATGGTATGCCCTGGTGCGTGCCATTGAATTGAAGGAAAAGGATCCTTCCATTGGTTTGCATCTGATTACGGTGGCCACATCCGAGGCAGATGCTATTATCCGCAAAGCATTGGCACTGGGCGGTGATGAAGCCATCCGGGTGAATGCGGATAGTCAGGATAGTTTTTTCATTGCATCCCAAATTGCTGCAGTGGCAAGAGAAGGCGGATATGATCTCATTTTCACGGGAAAAGAAACAATAGACTATAATGGATCTTCCGTTGGCGGAATGGTTGCCGGACTTCTCGACCTGCCCTTTATATCACTGGCTGCAAAATTTGAACTGGCTGGTAATACGGCTACTGTTGTCCGTGAAGTGGAAGGAGGCGAAGAAACAGAAGAGGTTTCCCTACCTGTAGTAGTGAGTTGCCAGAAAGGTATGGCGGAACAACGGATACCGAATATGAAAGGAATCATGGGCGCCCGAACCAAACCGCTGAAAGTAGTGGAACCGCAGTCTGTAGAACCCCTGACGGAAATGGTTTCCTTTGAATTACCACCGGCAAAGAAGGGGGTTAAAATGATTCCGGCAGAAAATGCGGAAGAGTTGATCAGGCTTTTGCATGAAGAAGCGAAGGTAATTTGAAAATGTGCTAATTTGAAAATTTGAAAATGAAAGAATGTTAAGACCTATAGCTAATTTGAAAATAAAGTGTATTTTAATTTTTAAATTAGCACATTTTCAAATTAACTAATTCCCGAACTTAAAATAATTAAAGCCTCATGTCAGTCCTTATATTCATTGATCACGCAGATGGCCATTTCAAAAAGACGACGTATGAGGCGCTGAGTTACGGAGCGGCCCTGGCCAAACAAACCGGTGTGCAGGCGGAAGGCATTTTGTTGGGAACCGTAACGGAAGCTGTTTCTTCCTTGGGAAAATATGGCATTCAGAAGGTTCATCAGGTAAACAATGAATCATTGAATGCACTCGATCCACAGGTATATATCCGGATCATTGCTGCTGTTGCGCAATCCGCTGGGGCAACCGTGATTGTGTTTTCCCATAATAGTTCAGGAAAAGCTATTGCACCGGGATTGTCTGCACTGCTGAAAGCAGGTCTTGTTACCGGAGCAACTGCGCTACCGGAAACCAGCAATGGATTTTTGGTAAAGAAGAATGTATTTTCCGGAAAAGCTTTCGCCACGGTATCTATAAAAACTCCGGTGAAAATCATTTCTCTTAATCCCAATGCGTATCCCATTGTTTCCGGTGAGGGATCAGCTGAAATGGTAATCGAATCCATAACCCCGGAGGGGTCCAAAGTAAAATTAAAATCCGTTACCAAAGCATCCGGTGAAATACCCCTTACCGAAGCAGAAATAGTGGTCAGCGGAGGCCGGGGCATGAAGGGACCGGAAAACTGGGGTCCCATCGAAGAACTGGCAAAACTTTTACATGCAGCCACAGCCTGTAGTCGCCCCGTTGCCGATGCTGGTTGGAGGCCGCATGGGGAGCACGTGGGCCAAACCGGTATTGCCATTGCGCCCAACCTCTATATTGCCATCGGCATATCCGGGGCCATCCAGCACCTTGCAGGGGTAAACCGGAGTAAAGTGATTGTAGTAATCAACAAAGATCCGGAAGCACCCTTTTTCAAGGCGGCGGACTATGGAATTGCCGGGGATGCTTTTGAAGTGCTGCCCAAATTGATACAGGCAGTGAAAAAGCTCAAAGGCGTGGTCTGAATACGCAATTAATCCTTTGATTCTCCCCAAATTATATTTAAATCTTTCTGAAATTTTTGGAAGGCTTTAGTTTTTTATATTTGTCCTTTTAATAAGCAATCAATACGTTCAGCCTTTGGGCAGATCCGTTTTATGAAGAAGATCGAATTGGAAATTGTAGCCTTATCTCATAGCATTACCCAAACGCATTCCTATGCCGTGGTTTTGGGCGAGATCAATGGCCTTCGGCGGCTGCCGATCGTAATCGGTGGTTTTGAAGCCCAGGCTATTGCCGTAGCATTGGAGAAAATGCATCCCAGTCGCCCCCTTACGCATGATCTCATGAAGAATTTCATGAGTGCCTTTACCATAGACCTGCAGGAGATCATTATCTCTGACCTGCAGGAAGGTATTTTTTACTCCAAACTTATCTGCACCAGCGAGCACGATACCGTTGAAATAGATTCCCGTACCTCCGATGCACTGGCACTGGCTGTCAGGTTCGGATGCCCCATTTTTACCTATGAAAATATCATTGAAAGTGCCGGCATCCTGATGGAAGACAGTGCCGGAAAGAAAAAGCTACCCAAAGAAACGATTACCACTGAAGGCGGGGCTAAGGAAGACCTTGGCGGACTTTCCCTGGAAG
>JAYVXJ010000849.1:0-3251 GCA_043785285.1 Chitinophagaceae bacterium | reverse complement strand
CAGGCCAGGCTGCATCTGGCGCAACGCTTATTCTGTTTACCACCGGACTGGGAACGCCCACAGGGAACCCGGTTTGCCCCACCATAAAAATTGCCACCAATTCACTACTCGCGAAACGAATGGGCGACATCATTGATATTGACACCGGTTCAATCATAGCCGGGGAGAAAACCATTGAAGAAATGGGGGAAGAAATTTTAAAATATTGTATACGGGCTGCCAGTGGGGAAGTCATTCCAAAGGCTGTTTTGTTAAATCAAAATGATTTTATTCCCTGGAAAAGAGGAGTTTCCTTATAAATTTTTCTATCGGCCCATGAAACAGTTTCGGGATAGTGATTTTTTACTGAATACAAAAACTGCCGAGCGGCTCTACCATGAATATGCAGCTTCGCTGCCCATCATTTGTGGAACAACAAACTATTCGTTTATCTGGGGAATGGCCGGAGAAAATATGACCTTTACGTATATGGATCCAGCCCCGGTTGCCGGATTAAGATAAAGCCATGGGAAAAATTTTATGCTTTGGAGAATTGCTGCTGCGGCTTTCACCGGCACCACAAGGGGACTGGTTGAAAACGCATACCCTGCCGGTTTATCTGGGCGGCGCAGAACTCAATGTAGCTACGGCTTTGGCTAAATGGAAACTGCCTGCTTCTTATTGCACTGCTTTGCCGGACAATTACCTGTCGGCCGACATAGCTGCAGCGATTCGCGATAAGCATATTTTCACAGATACTCTTTTTTATTCAGGCGACCGTATCGGAACTTATTTTCTTACGCAGGGAGCTGATTTGAAACATGCCGGCGTTATCTACGACCGTGCCCATTCGTCTTTTGCAGAATTGAAAAAGGGTATGCTGAACTGGGATCTTATTTTAAAAGATGTATCCTGGTTCCATTTCAGTGCAATTAGTCCCGCGCTGAATCCATCCGTTGCCGAAGTATGCCGGGAAGGACTGGAAGCTGCTTCAAAGAAAAATATCAGCATTTCAGTTGACCTCAACCACCGGCCTAAACTATGGAAAGACAGGAATCCGCATGATGTAATGGCCACATTGGGTCAATACTGCGACGTGATCATGGGGAATATCTGGTCGGCACAACAACTACTGGGCATACCCCTTCATGAAAGCCGGCTTGATCCATCTAATCAGCATTCCTATCTCGAACACGCGAGGCAGACTTCTCTTCTTATTCTGAAAAAATTTTCCCGCTGTAAAACGGTTGCCAATACGTTCCGGTTCGACCGGAATGGAAATGGTATCCAATACTATGCAACCCTGTATTCAGAAGCACACCATTTTTTGCATTCTTCCGTATTCATGGCAGAAACTATAGTGGATAAAGTGGGAACAGGAGATTGTTTTATGGCCGGATTGATTTATGGATTATATAATCATTGGCCCGAAACTCAGGTTATCCAGTTTGCCGCTGCTGCTGCTTTTGGAAAATTTATGGAAACAGGAGATGCCACCAATCAGGATTTAGAAACAATTCAGGCAAGAGCTATACAATATGCATAAAAAAGAAGAGATCTTACAAGCCATAATAAAGCAGGGCGTTTTGCCATTATACTTTTATCCCGACGCAGCAGTGAGTATTCAAATCATGAAAGCTTTGTACGAAGCCGGTATCCGCGTGATTGAATATACCAACCGGGGAACGACTGCATTGGAAAACCTGAAGAAGTTAAAGCAAGCCATAAAAAAAGATTGCAAAGGAATGATCCTCGGGCTCGGTACTGTAACAGATGGAGTCACGGCAGAGAAAGCCCTGGGAGCAGGCGCTGATTTTCTGATCAGTCCGGGTTTTGTAAAAGAGGTTCTGACAGTATCCCGTAAGCACCAGGTGCTCTGGATACCCGGATGTATGACGCCGACGGAATTGATTAAAGCCGGGCAGTCCGGTATCCGCTTGGTAAAACTATTTCCGGGCAACCTGCTGGGCCCTGAATTTGTGTTATCCGTCAAAGAACTTTTCCCCGATCTCTTATTTATGCCTACCGGGGGTGTTGAACCAAAGACCGAAAACCTGCATGCCTGGTTTAGTGCAGGCGTGTCAGCCGTCGGCATGGGAAGTAAACTGCTCCCGAAATCGCTAATAGAAAAAAAAGAATTTGCAGAATTAACAACGCTAACCATTGCGCTCATAAAACAGATTAATACGATCAGGCATTCCTGATTTCTAAACCCGCTTCTAGCGATGCAGCAGCCAATAGTAAAATACAGATGGGTAGTCGTTGCCCTGCTTTTTTTTGCAACGACTATCAATTATCTCGACCGGCAGGTAATCGGTTTGCTGAAAGATAATCTGGCCAAAGATTTCCATTGGACTGAGAAAGATTACAGCGATATCGTAATGGCTTTCACAGCCGCTTATGCGGTGAGCCTGCTTGCGTTCGGACGATTGATAGACCGCATCGGAACAAAACTCGGTTACACAGTATCCATCATTATCTGGAGTGTGGCCGCCATGTTGCATGCCCTTGCAAGAGGAACCTTCAGCTTTGGTTTAGCGAGAATTGCTCTGGGATTGGGAGAAGGTGGGAATTTTCCTGCTGCCATCAAAGCCGTAGCAGAATGGTTTCCTAAAAAGGAGCGGGCATTTGCCACTGGGATTTTTAACAGCGGTTCCAATATTGCAGCTTTTATAGGTCCGCCTGTGATTGCATGGATTTTCTCTTCTTATGGCTGGAAAGAAGCTTTTATCTGGACGGGCGCCCTGGGTTTCATCTGGCTGATTTTCTGGTGGTGGCTATATGATATCCCTTCGAAGCAAAAAAGATTATCTCCGGCAGAATTTGAATTCATACATAGCGATGTGCCGGATATTGAACGCGATCCAAAAGCAAAAGTCAGTTGGAAACGATTACTTTCCGTCCGGCAGACCTGGACATTTATTTTTGGGAAATTTCTAACGGATCCGGTCTGGTGGTTTTATCTTTTCTGGATCCCTTCTTATTTTAACAGTACCTATCATCTTAATCTGCAGAGCTCCGCAATCCATGTATCTACGGTTTATGTGGTTGCCAGTTTTGGAAGTATTCTTGGTGGATATCTTTCAGGCTGGCTGATAAAAAGGGGTATGCCGGTTTATAAAGCCAGAAAAACAGCCATGCTGCTATTTGCCTTCTGCGTTGTTCCTGTTTTTTTTGTCCGGTATACCACGAGCATCTGGCCGGCCGTGTGGCTGATCAGTCTCGCTGCCGCTGCCCACCAGGCCTGGAGCGCAAATGTTTTTACCATCGCA
>JAYVXJ010000848.1:0-3253 GCA_043785285.1 Chitinophagaceae bacterium | reverse complement strand
TTCCCAGTGGGGTATTTTCATTCCATAATACCCGAATAAAAGGAAGTGGCGCGCCATTCGGCGTACAGCTTGCGTTATTTTCCGAAAGCACGCCTCCGGTTATGCATACACTCATCGTGGCAGCAGAATCCCAATTCCCGGAAATATTGTATTGGTAAATCAAACCCGGTATTACGCAATCCGGGCCAGTTACGGATACCTGCGCAAAAAGAGGGTAACTTGCTAAAAGGGCAAAAATGAGCAACCGGATCGTTCGTGTTGTTTTCATTTAATAATTGCTTTTAATAAAGAATTTACTGACTGCTTCTGGATTGTCTACCGTAGTTGTATTCAAAAGTCTTCAGGATATTTCCATATTGATCTTTGATATCCAAAAGCCGGTTCAACGCGTCATATTCATAATAACTCAGGGTACTGTTTGCGCTGCACTGAGCTACCAATCGCAGAAGGCCATCGTATGTGTACGTGGTCATCTGGGCAGTTGATGGATAAAGCCGGACTTCATCCACATTTCCGCTGCCACCAATGGTAACACTGCTACTGCCGGTAACGGATAACTCATGATAAGTCCAGCCATTCAACACGCGTCCGCTGATGGCATTCGATTGTATTCCACCGGTAATATTTACAGTAGTGCCACTTTTGGTCCAATAGGATAGAATGTATTTGGTGGCTGAGGTCAGTCCGCTTTTGGATAAGGTATTTGTTCCCAAGGTAAAAGCATGACTACCCGTAGGGGCCGTAGCATCACTTACCACAGAACTGCTGTTAAAGATCCAGTTTCCGGTTTCCGCCGTTTCGAAACTGCAATAGGCAATATCATTGAAATAGGCATTGTCCACCTGGGCTAACGGCAAATTGAAGTTATTATCCCAGATCAGCGCCTGGTTCTTATCACTAGCAAGCTTTTGTTCAATGATCTTGCCGGTTGAACTATGAAAGTTAAAATCCGCCTTGTCAATAAAATAACTGTTTGGAATAATCGAAGTAAAAAGACTGGTAAAGGTAATGGGTTCCCCTGCCTGCGCGATAGTTAAAGGGTTAGCAGTTTCCAGAGAATAGATCCTGGCCGGGTTGATAAAAGTATCTGAGCTGCTTCCGGCAAAATCTTTATACAGCGTTATGGAGCCATTCAGCAACTGGTTATTTTTCCATATTCTACTGCTCACCGGCAGCAACATATTCCGTGCCTTCATCTTGGCAAAAACATTATCCGTTGTAGCGCTGTTGGCATAATCAAAAGAGTAATAGGTTTTTTTAATGATAGAATCGCCGGTGCTATTCAGGGTGGTATCGCTGGTTTGTAATGTGTGTAAGGTATCCTCATATCCATAATAGTGGGCGGTCACGCTGGTCTTACCATCCTTGTAATCTGTTTCTGTGGATGCGGTCAGATGCGAAATGCCTGTGTGCAATTTGTAAAAACTTAGGGCATCGCTGTAGTTCGTTCCAAATTGACCTTCACCAAGGGGTGAGCCTAACCTGGGTGTTCTATATACCTTTAATCCTCTCGTCCAGTTGGATTCGTGGTAGATCTCCCGGTATGAATTAGTAATAGTTTTGATCAGGCTTCCGGTAGAATCATAAGTAGACACATTAAGCAATTTTCCCCTTCGTTCATCCACCTGGTCCGGCGCGTAGGGATATAAAAAGTCGCTCTCGTAACCTTTATAATATTGAAGGTTTTGAGGTAAAATATCATTAAAGTGCCCATTGCCGATCAATATATTAACGGAACCATAAAATGAGGTATTGGTTGCCTGCAAGGCGGCATAATTAGACAGATCCAGCCTGGAATTACCATGTGGCCCCAGATTCATCTGATAAGTGTATAACCTGGAACCCCCTTCGCCATTATTTCCAAAAATTTCTCTGACACCCGTATAACCTATATGATTACCCTGAGCATCCTGAAGCGGAATAAGACTTTGGCCTTGTTTCAGGAATCCAATGATTACATTAGAAAAATCATATCCCGCGTATCCTGGTGTATTGGATAAGCCGGGTGCAGTGTAAAATTCATTTTGAAGTTTGATAAGATAATTAGGCGTTTTAAATAATTCGCCTCCGCTGTATTGAAATTTACGGATGGTTTGTAAACCGGTTACACTGTCGGTAGTTATGATCCGGTGTACGCGCAAGCCGCCAACCATCCGGTAGGGGTAGTAGTTATCCGCGCTGTCAGGTTCAAATTCAAATTGGGTGGTTACTCCAAGTGGGTCACGTATTCCAAGCAGGGTTGCCGCTTCCATCTGCGGCCATTTTGGATTACGGCTTATGTCCGCGAAGCATGACATACCAGGCAATTCGATTTTTGGAGTAAAATATTGATTATTATTTCCGCTGGAAGAGTTACTGTACCCCCAATGATCCTGGTCATAACTCAAGCGTCTGGGTAATACAATCGCATCCTGGTATTGAAAAATATACGGTGGTTTCGACAAATTGCCATCTCCCGACACTTCTTTAACGGACAGCAATTTCAACCGCTTTGCATCTGAAGAATCAATCGGCCATGATGGATTATGGGCGCCACACTGAAAGCATTGCGTGTCAAATCCCGATTGAAAATAGTTGTACCCGAATGCGTATTGCTGGAGGCACTGTCCTGATTTATTCAGCACCTTAATAGAATCGAGCCGGTAATTGCCCACATCTGCCCGCAGCGTATCTGCAACAAATACAATATTGTAATTCCGGGATTGAATATTAGTAAGTCTTTTCCCGGTAATGGTTGTGCGAATCATATTCTGTCTGGTCATACTATTATTGCAAACCGTATAAATATTATCTGAGTTGTATCCCATGCAAAAATTATACAGTTTGCTTTCCGGACCCAGGTCGAAAAATGTATAGGTTTCCGGAGTGTATACAAAGCTGACAGTATCCTTGGTATCGGGATAGACTATACGCGTTAAATACCAACTGGAAGGGAGGTCGGAATCGGGGTCATCCCCACTGAGGATTGACCAGGGATGGGTGGTTTCATACATATTATTTTCCCCAAAATAATATTGGGCGCCATCCGGGGTTGTGATGATCCAGGAGATAAACTTATCATACACATAGTCGAATTGAACTGCAATGCGAATATCTGCATCCGTAAGCAGGAGAGGATTCTGGTTTTCATCAAAAATAAATTTACCCACATAGCCGTTAAAATTAAACGTATATAAATCCGACTCACAGTCAAGAGAACCTTCTGTAATTGCCGGGATCGTAAACGTTGACATGACCAGTTGACTTGGGTCGC
>JAYVXJ010000847.1:0-3256 GCA_043785285.1 Chitinophagaceae bacterium | reverse complement strand
TATGAAGCATCTGCATCACCTATGTCCGAAGAAGAGGGTAAAAAACTTTTTACGATATCTATAATTGATAAACAGCATGCTAAAAAATACGGAGAAATTATGACAGCGACCGAAGCAGAAAAGGATAAAAATAATTGGAATATTACCCATGTACCCACAAATTATGATGGTGAGTTTTATAAAGCCGTACAGGTTTGGTTTAATACTTATATGAAAAAGCTCAATTAAGTTTAAAAAAGGCCAATGAATCGGGCACATGTGAAAGGTCGTTTATTTATTTTAAAAGACTTATAACCTAATTTATGATTCTGCTGGGTTTACTTTGTCAGATTGATTATTAAGTGTGTATAATATTTGAAGATCTCGATTTAAGAACTTCTCAATTACTTATCTGTTTTTATTCAGATAAATTTGTCTTTATAAAGAAAACGCTAATGAATAAAAGTTAATTGCATATTGTATTGTCCGGGTTCCCTTTCAATGATCATAGGGTCAATTTTTGAAATTTTATTCATGAGCTCATTTAGGTCGAAAATATTTTTATAGTTTTCTATTTTGCGGAAAATCAATTTTATATTAGGAAATTGGCCATCATACCGGCATTTCTGCATTTGATTTCTCTTGGATTTTTCAGCTTTTTTATTCTGGTTTTTTTACGAAAGAAAAGGTTTTTTGGACAGTACTTGGAAATCTGTCTTTTGAGTTTACAGTCCTTTTATTACCAGCACCGCAGCTCCTTGGATCTGACCATTCCGGAGCGCATCCAATGCCTCATTGGCCTCCTGCAAATGAAATATCCGGGTCGCTACCCACTTGTTCCGCAGTCCCAACAATTTCATGGCTAGGGATAAGGGGAAGTTTTGGATGGGACAGTTCACTATCCATAATATGCAAGTCGGTTCGACAGACACCGCAAGCAAGAATCTTAACCAATACCTGCTGCCAAAAAGGTATAGGCAGGGGAAGTATTTTACTGAGGGGCCGGCCAGGAGCTTCCATTACGATTGCCTTCATGGTAAGAGGCAGGGACCGTAGATGACCGGTTTCCCGTCGGATGTCAATCGTTGAAGCTGTCAGAGATAATTGGGTTAGCAAGGCTCATGAAGACAATAATTTATGAGTTGCTTGCAATTGGTCGCTATCAGGAGGGGATGGATATGTCTGATGTGAAGGCATTATTTTTTTGAACACCTTAATGATTTCCTTACGGATGGCTTCCTTTTCCTCCACCCATTTTCTTTCTATATCTCGCAATAATTTTCTTTTGCTTTCATTGATCTCCTGATCTATATAATCAGCATGTAAAAGATTTAAACCCACACAGGTGTCCTGAAAATCTCCCAGCAGTTTAGTGATCGAACTGAGGTCTTCCTGACCAGAGATCATGGCAGCGGGTAGTATAATAGCGGCCTCCACCTTGATATATGGCCAGGTATATAAGAGGTCTTTTAGAAGTTTCCTGATAGAATGGAGGGATTCATCCGCAGTGGAAAAAGGCTCCAGCAATTTCTCAAGTTTATTTACCTCCGACCTAATGAATTCCCTGATCCTTATTAGTCTAAGTTTGCCAGGCAATATACTCAGAAGTTTTTGCTCTCCTTTTTTGAAGGGCTTTACCCCTTTTGCCTGCTCCTGGAAAAGGTCTATATTCGTAGCAATCTTAGTTGTTAGCAAATTCAAATATGTTTTCGGCAGGGTAGAATACTTATCCTCCGATACTTCTTGAATTCGCTGTTGTTGTATCTGAAGACTACGGATAATCCCTAAAGCTTTATAAAATTTATGTAATTTTTTCCGGAGCTTAAGCTTGGGAGTTTCATCCATCCCTGCCCCGACCAATCGAAGGAATGCCCTCAATTTTTTTACTTCAACTCGGAATACATGAATGTCATTTTCATTGAAATGCCTGATAATCTTATCAAAAGCAAGATTGATTCTTTTATACTTTTTTTTAATAATATTTACTATTTGCGGGCGCTTCATACTTATCAGGTGTGAATAATGAATAGCAAGTTTAGATTTTTTGCAACAATTCATATATAGGAGGCTGTGGCGCAACCTCAGGATAGCTGGATTCTTTAAAAAGAGTAGGCAATAGCGATTGTGCATCAGGGCGGCCAACTGGTAAACTAATGAATTCAAGAGCTCTATAGCAAGCAATATGCTAACCGGGCAATAACGATAAATGGCTTTCCGAACTTAGGTTTCTACGGCTTACCAGCAAGAAACCTCTCTCTCCAAAATTTGCATAATACTCGATAATATCCGCGCTAAAGGTTATTTGACCCTTATCCTTGACTATAAGCATACCTGTCTATAAAATAGTCGGTTTTGCAAGAGAACTTTTTTTCTAATGCATTTATGCAGTCACGTTAAGCATTAAGTTTTTAAGTTGTTCGTAAGTGGGTGTACGCCAGATCTGAAAAACATTTCCATTTCGTGTTACTGCTAAATCGAGGGCTTTGCAGGTTATTTTTTTAAAAATTTTAAGAACTGTTTTGTGCTTGGATAGATGGTTTGAATGGACATAAATCAGACGTTTTAGGTATTAAAAAAAGATTAACAAATGGCCTGCAGAGCTATTTGATTTTGAATAATCAATGATCCTCAAGTTTTATTACGCCATCACCGCCCGTCCAAAATGATTTGTGTGCCATTGCAATTGCTTGAATCATCCTTCGTGGAAAGAGAGACGGAAGTAAAAAAAAGTACCTGAAAATACTGCAATAGATCCTATTGGTTACCGCACATTATACTGAAATTATGTCATCGGCCGCAAATTAATAACTTCCACGTTAACATGCTAAAAGGAAAGGTTTGGTTTTAATATATAAGGGTCTTAATAAAATGTGAATTTTCTCGTTTTTCAATTTACTAAAAAATATTTAAGCGTACTTAGAATTAAGATGTTCTTCAACTCATTTGACAATAGCTCATATATTCGCTATCAGGATGTCGACAACGAAAAGGGTTGGGTTGGCCATAATACAAATCCAAATTCCGACTTCCATATTCTTTTGATAATACAGAATCATCGGGAAGAACACGATACTCGTCGTACTCATCTCTTTGAAAAATTGAAGCCGTTGCTGAACAAAGTTTGTTTTGAAAGTGGAAATTGATCCTAAATTCATGCTTTTGAAATTGGCCATCCCGTTGTTCTTCCATTCTTAAATATACCATATCTTATTTAAACACTTCATTAATAAAAGCTACTATAAAGGATAAATAATACAGGATATTATAACCCGGCATT
>JAYVXJ010000846.1:0-3257 GCA_043785285.1 Chitinophagaceae bacterium | reverse complement strand
TAATACCGTGCTGGAAGAAATGAAAATGTGCGGAAGCCAGAAAAATGAACTCGAGTTGAGAACCCTGCTGGGTTGCTTTTTGTTTTCAGGAGATGACGTGGATAAAAAGATCCGGGTATTGAGCGGGGGAGAAAAAGCGCGGGTGGCACTTGCGAAAACCATTGCCGGCAAAGCCAATTTTTTATTGCTGGATGAGCCGACCAATCACCTCGATATCCATTCCTGTGAACTGCTTGCCGAAGCATTGAATAAATATGAAGGCAGCTATATTCTGGTAAGCCACGACCGCTATTTCATTTCTAAAACGGCTAATAAGATCTGGGAAATAGATAACGGGCAGATTAAAGTATTCAAAGGGCCATATACAGAATGGGTGGAATGGAATAAAAGAATGAGTGCTCAGGGAAAACAAGCTTCCGGCAAACCCAAAAATGAAAAACCACCGGTGGACAGCATTAAGCCACTCGTGATTCAGCAACCCATCAATAAAGAAGCTAAAAAGCAACTTCAGAAACAACAGCGCATGGTGGATCAGCTGGATGAAAAGATCCGGGTATTAAAAGCGGAAAGCCTAAAACTGGAGCTTCAACTCTCGGCTCCGGAAATTTATGCGGATAAACAGAAATTTATCGAAGCCGAAACCGTATACAAAAAAGCAGACCACGCTTTATCCGAAGCCAGACTAGCCTATGATACCGCCCTGGAAAAGCTTATGGAACTGGAAGAAAGCCAAACCTAAAGCAGATAATGAATCCTCCATGGGTTTCCCTAATTTTATCCATAAACCTTTTCAATTATTAACTGCAAATCGTTTTTTCGTACCATTGGCCAGACTTGTTTTTTTGTTGGCTGTTTTCTCTGCCTACTCACCTTTGATTTGGTTGCACAAACAGCTTTGCAATTAACCACACGACCTAAGATCGGACTTACCCTAAGTGGCGGAGGCGCAAAAGGGTTGGCGCATATTGGTATTTTAAAAGCCATTGATTCCGCAGGATTATCTATTGACTACCTTACCGGCACCAGCATGGGGAGCATCATCGGTTCCTTATATGCGGCTGGTTATTCCGCGGATTCCATCGAAAAAATAGCGGAAAAAATAGATTGGGACCTGATGCTCTCTAACCAGTCTTCCCTAAGAAATATCATCATGGAAGAAAAAGACGAATATGGAAAATATGATCTGGAACTTCCCTGGGTGAATCACTTTTTCAGGCTCAATACCGGTGTTCTGGAAGGACAGGAACTCTGGTTGAAATTTTCTGAACTTTTGTTTTCCGTCCACCAGATCAAGGATTTCAGTAAGTTGCCTATTCCCTTTAAATGTGTTGCTACGGATCTTTCCACAGGAGAGGCGGTAGTGCTGGACAGCGGGGAACTGGTTTCAGCTGTGCGTGCCAGTATGGCGATTCCGAGTGTTTTTACGGCCGTGGATTACAATGGAAAACGATTGGTGGATGGCGGTGTGGTGCGCAATTTCCCAGTGAAAGATGTTCGGGAAATGGGGGCACAGATCGTGATTGGCAGTAATGTGTCCCAAGGATTGCTGGCCGCAAAGAAAGTGAATAATGCCTTGCAGGTGTTGCTTCAGGTTGCTTTTTTCCGGGAAGCAGAAGATACAAAACTGGAAGTGCCGCTTTGCGATATATATGTGCAGACGCCGTTGGAGAATTATAATATGGGAAGTTTTTCACAAGCTGATGAAATCATTGAAGCCGGAATAGAGGAAGGCAGAAAATTATATCCCCGGCTGAAAAAGCTGGCAGATTCTCTAAACGAGATATATGGACCTCCCGTACCGAAAAAAGAATTGCCTGCAACAGACTCCGTGCTGATTACAGCTTTCGAGGTTCGCGGACTCCGGCATACATCGGAGAACTTCTTCATACATACCATGGGTTTGCTCACGCACCGGAAGTACACACCCGGGAATCTTTCTCAAATGATCCGTCGGGAGGCAGGAACCCGTTATTATAACCGGATTGTATATTTTCTGGTTCCTCAGGAGGATAAAAGCTCAAAGATCATTTTTGACGTTTCTGAAAACCCGCTCTCTTTTGGAAAAGTCTCCCTGCATTATAATCAGTTCAGCGGCATCAGCGCCATCCTGAATTTAACTACCCGTGATTTATTTACGCCGAGTTCCAGGAGTCTGGCTACGATTGATATCGGTGAAAATTTCCGGATAAGAGGTGAGCACCTGCAATATTTTGGAAGGGCGAGAAAATTCGCGATCGGGTTATCTACCCAATTTGACCAATTCAATATAACCTCTTATAACAACACAAAAGAGGCCGGCATCTACAACCAGAATTATTTTGTTTCAGATATCAGGATGGGGTATTCAACTAACCGGAATCTCACCGTGGGTACAGGAACCCGGTTTGAATGGATCCGGTATAAGCCTTCCATTTCCTCCACTCTTGCACTCCAGGGTACGAATGATTTTACCACGAGTTATGTTTATTTAAAACATAACTCTCTGGATAAACCGGTATATCCGCGAAAAGGAATTAAAACAGAGCTGGAAGGTGATTGGGTTTTTCAGCAAAACCCGAATATCCAATTGCATAACAATAATCAGGACATTGATACGGCCACTTCAAAAAGCCCCTATCCCCGATTGATGTTTCATTTTGAAAGTTATACCCCGATAAGTTCAAGAAGCATTCTCCTGTTCCATCTGCAGTCCGGAATCAATTTCCGGTATAACAGTAATATCATGAATGAGTATTCCATCGGTGGACTGACGTCTAGTTTTCACAATCAGGTTACTTTTGCCGGCCTCCGGGAAGGATCATTTTATTCATCCAGTATCGCTGCCGCGCAGGTCGGTCTCCGTTATCAGCTTTTTGGAAACGTATTCCTGACCGGAAGGACCAATGTGTTGTTCAATAATTTTATCAGTAAGAGCCAGCTCTATAAAAGCCCGGATTTTTTATCCGGCTATGCACTCACATTTACCTACAACTTTGCACTCGGACCACTGGAATTAAGCGCTATGTATTGCGATCAGTGGAAAAGGGTTATGGGGTATGTGAATATTGGGATACCTTTTTAAGGTTGACCATCAACTTGCATTAACGAAGATTCACCAATTGAAGAATTTCCACTTCAAGCACCACGGCTTCCGCTTCCATTTTTTTTGCTTCGGAAAGGATGGCTGAAAATTTTTGATCGGCTTCATTTCCGGCTGCATTGATACGTACGTTCAGATAAGCGCCTAAAACGGCACTCCGGGCGCAAAGCGCGCCCAC
>JAYVXJ010000845.1:0-3259 GCA_043785285.1 Chitinophagaceae bacterium | reverse complement strand
ATTGCTATACCTTTTTATATCTAGCGCATAATATTTTTCTGTACCTGAAATGAGTGCTGCAAGCCCGACTCCCAAAGAATCGCCAGGCCCTAATTCTGCAAGAACTTTAGGTACGGAATTAAATCCATTCCGGTAAGCAAAAATTAAATGTCTCAACCATACCGAATAACAATATCGAGCACTACAACTACCTCCTGTTCTTTTGTTAAAAGCATATAAATATTCTATTCCAGGAACATTTTTTATAATGCCTTTTAGCAAATATTTTGCTTTCATACAATCAATTTAATACTACTAGTTGGTTTCAGGATACATCATATGCCTCCGAGATTAAGTTAAGGATTAGTTCGATTAGTTTCATTAATTCATGGGTCGATATTTTTGCAGGCTAACGTGTACCGAATCTTGGAATTTGGCTCCGGGAACACCATTATTCAAAAAGAAGCTCAAATTGCCGGTGTTTACTGGATATAGATTTCATTCGGGGAAGTAATATTCTCCTGGATAACTTTCACATTAGTGGTTTCTATTTCGGCTTGCATCCAATAGCCCAGTGAAGGAAGTATAATTTTAACGGACTTGCTTTTAATCGAAATAACCTGTCCCTCTTGTTCCATAAAGGGGCCGGTGATGATACGCACTGTATCCTTGAGATTAACAGTTACTTTTTCCAGCCTGATATAGGAATAATCATTTAAGAAGCGTTTAATGGTATCGATTTCATCGTCTTTTATAATTGCTGGCTTACTAAGCCAGTAAACGAAATTCAAAATTCCATTGGTCTTGCGTACGGTCAATTGCTCGTTTGCACCAATTCTTACAAATACATAAGAAGTAAACAAGGGCTCTAGAATAATTTTTTTACGATCGCTCCATTGCTTTTGAACCTTGTTGAGTGGACAGTAGTTTTCAATACCCTTTTTAACTAATAAATCAGCAACTTTCTTTTCACATCGAGGTTTGGTATATACCGCGTACCATTTTTTTGCAACAGGGATCATAATCGTCAATTTTGTACTGAAATGTTGACTTTTATTGAAAGGCTCCGCCCAATTCGGTCACATAGGTTTATTGAGGGCCGGTTAAAAAAGTTGGTTTTAAATGGATAATGAAAAAAGATATTCTGTTAGTTATTCCCTTCTGGCTAAACATTCTTTCTGTCCGGATATCCATACCCGTAATCGAAATTATATCCATACCCATATCCATACTTTCCTGTTCCTCTTTTCTTTACCCCATTAAATACTATTCCAATATTTTTCATCCGGTACAATCCTGTATTTTCATCCAATAATTGCACATGAACCTTTGGCGTGTAACCATGCCTTACCACATATAAATTGGCATCGCAACGCGAGCCGATAATGTATGCATCGGTTATAGCTAAAGCCGGTGCAGTATCAATGATCATTACATCAAAGATTGTTTCGAGGTAATTCATTAATATCTTTAATTTCCCGTTCAATATCAATTCAGAAGGATCAACAGGTGTGGGACCAGCTGGTATTACAAAAAGGTTTTCATTTTCGGATGTTTGTTGGAGCAGTTCATCCGGCTCAGCCTGCCCGGATAAAAAATCTGCCACGCCCTTGTTGTTATCCATTCCAAATAAGCTATGAATGCCGGGTTTATGCAGATCCAAGTCCACCAACACTACTTTCTTACCTCCAAGTGCTATGCTTGCCGCTAAATTGGCTGCTATAAAACTTTTCCCTTCTCCAGGGATGGAGGAAGTGACCATAATTCTTTTGGCTTTTGTAGAACCAGCTTTGGAAAGCGTTCCTCGCAGGAAACGGATTTGCTCTGCTAAAAGGCTTTTCTCCCCTGTTTTAATTACTATTGGCCTTTTGGATTTGTCATAAACCAGTTCACCTAACACTGGAATCATTGTCAGACTTTCAATTTCATTTCTGAACATTATTTTATTATTCAACATTTCTTTTAATCCAATCCAAAGAACCCCAAGGATAATGGCTGCGAAAATAGCGAATGCAAAAATTAAAGGTTTTTTGGGCGAGACGGGAAGGATGGAAGATTCTGCCTTATCAATCAATCGGCTATCAGGCACGGTGGAATTGAGTGACAAAGATGTTTCTTCTCTTTTTTGAAGCAGGAAGGAATAAATATTATTTTTAATGGCTTGCTGACGGCTTACCTCAACCAATTGCCGTTCTTTCATTGGAATGGAACGCAGCGCAGATGTATACTTATTGCTCGTTTCGTTCAGGTTATCTCTGGCCGCTTCCAGACTTTTGCGCTGGCTTTTGATATTTTCCAGGATATTGGGCTTGATCTTGTCAATCTCATTTTGCAGGGAAATCAAAATGGGATTATTTTCTGCAGTAGTTTTTTTCAAATGCTCGTATTGCATTTCAGCATCGTTCAGCTTTTCAAGCAATTGGGATAATAATTTGTCATTGATACCAAAAGTGGAAGGCACTATACCAGCCTGATTACTTTTGGATTCGACATATTTTTCAACCTCATCTAACACCGCTAACTGCACATTCATATCGCTCAATTTATGATCATTCTCCCCGACATTTTCCAAATATTGCTTGCTCTGTGCGCTGATATCCACCACATCTTTGTTTGTTCTGAATTTCTGAATGCCTGATTCCACAGAATCCAGCTGGGTCCCCATATTCTTCAATCTTTTGTCAACAAAGGCCAAAGTATTGGCGGCCAGTTGGTTTTTATCGGCAATAGAAATCTTATTATACACATCTATCACATCATTTAATATGGCTTCTCCTCGCTCGGGAACAGCATCCTTTAATTTCAGGTTGATAACACTGGATAATTTACCGGACGAAGACACTTCTAACATATTACCCATATTCTCAACAGCCTTTTTTATATTCACCAGTGTAAAATAAAATGAATGAGTTCCGGAAGATGCCCGATATAAGGGGTTGGTAGAAAATCGGATCACTCCCCACGAAGAATTGACCCATTGATTTAGCGGATACTTTTTATTTGCAACTATAATATTTTGTGTTGAACGGGAGAAAACAAAAGGAATTTCGCGGGTTTTAATTAATGAATCCGGGTTTTGAAGTTCAATCAGTATCGGAGAACTTATATAGGCCGGATGGGAAGCAAGGCGATCCTTTTCAAATATCGGAGCATATAAATGCAGGTCTTTTGCTACTTCCGTTAAAATGGTTCTGGAGCGGATAACCAAGATCTCATTTTCCACAATTTTTTTGGAATTCATAAGGTTCAGAGATTCCATGATCTTGGATTCATCCGATCC
>JAYVXJ010000844.1:0-3259 GCA_043785285.1 Chitinophagaceae bacterium | reverse complement strand
ACCAGCAAAGTATCTATTCTGACAAAAGTAACCGTGACAAATCTGAATAGTAAAAAACAGGCCACGTATCACCTGGTATCAGAAAAGGAGGCAGATCTTAAGCTGGGTAAAATATCCGTATCATCCCCAATCGGAAAAGGATTGCTTGGAAAACAGATTGGTGAAGTAACCGAGGTGGATGTTCCTGCGGGGAAGCTGAAGTTTAAAGTGGAAAATATTACGGTTTAAAAGTAAAAGGTAAAAAATCCTTATGGAGATGCAAGTTCAAAGGATTTTTACAGTAATTATTTTTACTTTTTACGTTTAAATTTTTACTTGCTAAAAATGACTATTTTTTCAAAAATCATAGAAGGAATTATTCCCAGTTACCGGATTGCAGAGGATGATTATTTTCTGGCTTTTCTCGATATCCATCCGTTGAGAGAGGGTCATGTGCTGATTATCCCGAAAGCAGAAATTGACAAATTCTTTGACCTGGATGAAAAGTACCTTTCCCGGATACTGGTCTTTGCACAACCCATTGCGCGTGCTATTGAGAAATCATTTTCCTGCAATCGTTGCGGGATTGCGGTGGTTGGGCTCGAAGTGTCACATGCCCACATGCACCTGGTTCCTATTAATGATATAGATGATCTCAATTTCAGCCGGCCTAAGTTAAAATTAGCTGAAGACCAGTTTAGGAATGTGCAGGAGAGGATAATAGCTAATTTGAAAATTAGATAATTTGATAACGAAGGAACTTCAATAATTGCAAAGATGTATGAAGGATGGCCTTCTTCATTTTCAAATTGTTCTCTTTATCCTTCCTGGATTCTTCGCAACAAACTCTCCCCACCCGTTTACTTTTTTTTCTTTAGAAGCCGGATTTTTTGCCTGGAAATGGTGGCAGATGGCAACGGCCAGTGCATCTGAAGCATCCAGATGATCAATTTCCTGTCTGATCTGTAATATCTGCTGGAGCATTTTCCAGACCTGTTCCTTCCCGGCATTTCCATTCCCGGTAATCGATTGTTTTATCTTCCGCGGCGCATATTCTGTAACGGGTATACCGGATTGCATGGCCGCTGCAATGGCTACTCCCTGTGCCCGACCCAGTTTAAGCATACTTTGTACATTCTTTCCGAAAAACGGGGCTTCTATAGCGAAATCAGTTGGCCGGAACGTACGAATAAGCTGCTGTATGGTGAAATAAATGAGCTCCAGACGCTGGTAGGCATCCAACCGTGCCGGCACGTGTAACGTATTCATCTCGATAAGACGCATCTGCTGATGTTCTACCAGGATCAATCCATAGCCCATCATGAGCGTACCCGGATCAATACCCAGTATGATTTTGGAATTCTTTTGCAAGCCGTGCGTTATTTTTGATTGTGACGCTGAACAAAAATATCAAATTAATACTCAACTAGGTGGCAGGGCCCGCGCTTCTTGTACTTCTTTTTTATATGGTTTCGCATTAACTGCAGCACCAACGGGGTTGGAGAGATTCGCTTCAGCAGATAAAAGAAGCATTTACCGGAAAGCAGCAATGGAAGGTATACGTCATGTTTGCGCACCTTTAAAGCCATCCTGGCCGGGGCATGTATTGCCTCCTTCACACGCCAATCGTGTTGGAGAATACCCTGGAAGAATGCTATATGTTAACCCCCCGGGGAAAAAATTCAGCGGGTTGCTTCAACCATTGTATGCGGTATGGCCCAGCTACTCAACACCCTGATGGCAGGTTCAGCAGGATTATTTCTTTTTTTATCATTTCATTCCGTCTATTCCAGCCGTTTTGCCGGTAGCGCCCTGAAAACTTCAGCAACCGGATGCTTGTTAACATCCTGTTCCTTTCTTTGATCGGGTACGGGTATTCCTTTTGCAATATTTTCTATTATTTTCCTTGTTTGGAATAAACGTTTCCGGCGTTCAGGTATTTATGGGGGTTAGTGTAATGTTTAGTAGTGATGGTGATCGTTCCTTAGTTAACGTTTTTAACAGATTTAGGTCTTCGGTGGGTAGCTGGCATACAGATCTTCCAGGTATTTATAATAAATACTGCAGGCATTCTTGCGGTATCCCCTGGTATCTGGCTGATCAATTTAATTATACCTGCTTTGATCGGGAGTTTACTAATTTTAAGGATCAAATTATTCAGCAGCAGATGAAATCAATTACCGGAATCGTATTGTTCATGTTGATGGCCGTTTCTTTTCCGCTGCGGGCTGGAGATGATTTTTGCGGAGTAAAGAATACTGCGTTTCAGGCTAATGAAAGTATAAACTATAAAGTGTATTATACATTAGCCGGTGTATATATTGCAGCCGGCGAAGCTACTTTTACCAGCGTTCTGGAAGATCTGAATGGCAAACCGGTATACCATGTTACCGGCGAAGGCAAAACCTATTCTTTTTACGATAATTTTTTCCGCGTTCGTGATAAATATGAAACGTTCATTGATACTGCCACACTTCAGCCGTATAAATTTATCCGGAATGTGAATGAAGGAACGTATAAGAAGTATGAAAATATCAGCTTCAATAAAACAGCCTGTACCGCCATTACCAATACCGGTGTTTTTAAAACTCCGGCTTGTATACAGGACGTACTGAGCTCTATGTATTATGCCCGGAATATAGATTTCAGTAAAATGCAGCCGGGAGATAAAATTCCCTTTTCCATGTTCCTGGATAATCAGGTATACAATTTATATATCCGCTATCTGGGCAAGGAAACAATCAAAACCAAATATGGTAAGTTCCGCGCCATCAAATTCAAACCACTTCTTATTAAAGGGACTATTTTTGAAGGCGGGGAAAAGATGACCGTTTGGGTAAGTGATGATCCCAATCATATTCCGGTTCGCGTGGAAAGTCCCATTAGCGTAGGCAGTGTAAAAGTAGATATGATGGATTTCCGGAACCGCCGTTACCCGCTGAGCTCCCTGATCAGCGTTCGATAAAAATTAATATCTTCCGTTTCGAAATTCAGCTCAGTGAAGTGGTGGCCATCCGGCATATCCTAATCACGATGTAATTAAGCATCAGGCTGGGGTGTGTTAATGGTTGATGGATATCCCGTTTGAATTCCCGCATATAGTCCAACCACTATCCACCATCCACTATTTTAAAAGCGCTTTCTCCATCTGCATACTCCTCGAGCCTTTCAACAGGAAAAAAGTATTTTTAAAATGTTTTGATTTCAACCATTCTCCTGCTTCAGTTGAAGTGTGAAAACTCCGGTAGCTATTTTTTATTTTTAAGAAATCACCCCCTAC
>JAYVXJ010000843.1:0-3262 GCA_043785285.1 Chitinophagaceae bacterium | reverse complement strand
CACTCGAACTGGGGATCATTGATGAAGTGCTTCCACTGGAAGAAGCGGTAAAGCAAAGTGATTTGATCTATGTGGCCATTCCGGTAGATGTCACCCTGCCGGTGATGAAAACGATTTTGGATCTGATTACAGATAAGCAGGTTGTAGCAGATGCAGGTTCCACCAAACAGGCGCTTTGCGAAGCGTTGGCGGATCATCCGATGCGAAGCCGTTTCGTGGCTACCCATCCCATGTGGGGTACGGAATACAGTGGGCCTGAAGCCGCAGTACACAATGCGTTCCGGGGACGATCCTGCGTAATCTGCGAAAAGGCAAAATCAGCTCCTGATGCGGTAGCCACGATAGAGAAAATTTATACACTATTGGGCATGTCCCTGGTATATATGGATGCCCAAAGTCATGATGTGCATGCCGCCTATGTGAGTCATATTTCGCACATCACTTCTTTTGCTTTAGCGAATACCGTATTGGAAAAGGAGCGGGAAGAAGACGCGATATTTGACCTGGCCGGAGGTGGTTTTGAAAGTACGGTGAGGCTGGCGAAGAGCAGCCCTTCCATGTGGGCCCCGATATTCATGCAGAACCGGGAGAATGTTCTGGACGTATTGAATGAGCATATCATGCAGTTGAAAAAATTCAAGAGTTGCCTGGAGAAAGAGAATTACCCGTATCTGAGGGAGCTTATGGAGAATGCGAATAAGATTAAGCGGATTTTGAGGTAGGATGACGGATGACGACAAAAAGTGCTTCCGCACGGAAAATTGTACCTTTGCGCAAAATTTTTGAACAGTATGAGCACATTTGAAGGGCTAGGGTTAAGTGATCAGTTACTGCAAGCCGTTGCAGCACTTGGATTTACCCAACCCACCCCCATTCAGGAGAAAGCCATTCCGGTTTTATTGAGTGGTACGAAAGACCTCGTGGGTTTGGCAGCGACAGGAACCGGAAAAACAGCAGCATTCGGTCTTCCCTTGTTGCAACTCCTGAATGTAGAGCAACGATTTCCGCAGGCACTGGTGGTTTGTCCTACCCGCGAACTTTGCCTGCAGATTGTAAGTGAGATAGAGCTTTTTAAGAAATTCATGCCGGGCGTTCAGGTACTGGCAGTATATGGAGGTTCTTCCATCGGGATGCAGATCCGGGATCTGCGCAGGGGTGTCCAGATCGTGGTGGCTACCCCGGGCCGGCTGATCGACCTGATTGAACGCAAAGCCATCAACCTGGAAGAAATCAAATACGTGGTTTTGGATGAGGCAGATGAAATGCTGAATATGGGATTTCAGGACGATATTGAATTTATCCTGAAGAACACCCCGAAGAGAGATGCTACCTGGTTGTTCAGCGCTACAATGCCTGCAGAAATCAAGCGCGTTAGCCGCAAGTACATGAAAGAGCCGCTTGAAATCACCGTAGGTAAAACGAATACAGCCAATAAAATGGTTGACCACCAGTATTTTATTACGAATGCGCATCACCGGTATGAATCATTAAAACGACTGATTGATTTTAATCCGGGTATCTATGGAATCATTTTTACCCGTACCAAAGCCGATGCGCAAAATATTGCTGAAAAACTAACCCGGGAGGGATATGATATTGATGCGCTTCACGGAGATCTTACCCAGCAGCAGCGGGATAAAGTGATGGGTGAGTTCCGGGACAAAACCCTGCAGTTGCTTATTGCTACCGACGTGGCCGCCCGGGGGATTGATGTTCATGGTATCACCCATGTGATCAACTACGAATTACCGGATGATGTTGAGGTATACACGCATAGAAGCGGAAGAACCGGCCGCGCAGGGAATACGGGTATTTGTCTTTCCATTCTTCATTCCCGGGAAATCGGAAAATTGCGACAGATCGAACGCATCGTGCAGGTTCCCTTTCGTAAGGTGGAAATTCCATCGGGGAAAGATGTTTGCCGCAAACAGTTTTTTCATTTCATGGAAAAATTATTGCAGGCTGATATCAGTCATGGTGACTACGAATCGTATGTTCCCATGCTGGCGGAGAAATTTGCTGATATCAGTAAGGAAGAAGTTTTGAAACGCGTGGCGGCTATGGAATTCGACCGTTTTCTCAAATATTATGAAAATGCGGAGGACCTGAATGTGCGTGCAACCCAAAGAGAGGGGCCGGTTCGCGGTCCACGTGAACGCATTCCCATTGGCAACGGCGTACCGCGGAAAACCTTTTCTCCCGGCAATGGCGATTTCGTGAAGCTGTTTGTGAACCTCGGTACCAAAGACGGTTTTTATAAGGCCAGTTTCCTGCAGTTTGTGCTGGATATGAGTGATCTGAAAAAGGAAGTACTGGGAAAGATTGATATGAAAGAAATGAACAGTTGGCTGGAGATCGACCGGAAATCGGCGCCACAAATGATCCGGGCTATCGACGGAAAGAATTACCGGGGAAGAAGGATAAGGATGAATGATGCGAATAGCAGGTAAGTGAAAATTTAAAAGTAAAAATTAAAAATGGCGGACATTTATTTTTAGTCGTCCAAATTTCAGATGTACAGATTTTAATTTTTACTCTTTACTATTTATGGTGCTCAAATTTTTTACTTTTTAATTAGCATTCCATGACTGAAACTAAATCAATGAAAGAAATTACCCAACAGGCGTGGATCAAGCGCCCGTTGATCATTTCCGGCCCCTGCAGTGCTGAAACGGAAGAGCAGGTGATGGAAACGGCGGTGCAGTTGCAGCGTACCGGTAAGGTAGACGTAATGCGTGCAGGTATCTGGAAACCCCGTACCCGTCCCGGAAGTTTTGAAGGGATAGGAACTAAAGGCCTTCCCTGGTTGCAAAGAGCAAAAAAAATCACCAATATCCCGGTGGCAGTAGAAGTAGCCACCGCCAAACAGGCAGAAGACGCGCTTCATTTTGAAGTTGACATTCTGTGGCTGGGTGCCAGAACAACCGTAAATCCGTTCAGCGTACAGGAATTGGCTGATGCCCTTCGCGGCGTGGACGTGCCCGTGCTGATAAAAAATCCCATCAACCCCGACCTGGAACTCTGGATCGGTGCGGTGGAACGTGTGGCCAAAGCCGGCATCAAACAAATCGGACTCATTCACCGGGGATTCAGCTCTTACGGAAATTCAGAATACAGGAATGCCCCGATGTGGCACCTGGCTATTGAAATGAAGCGCCGGTTCCCCGACATGCTGTTTATCAATGATCCTTCGCATATCTGCGGACGTCGCGATATTCTGCTGGACGTGGCTCAAACGGCGATTGACCTGGATTTCGACGGG
>JAYVXJ010000842.1:0-3262 GCA_043785285.1 Chitinophagaceae bacterium | reverse complement strand
TATGAAGCCATCCATGCCTGCCGGGAATTCCTGTTGGGCTACGGAGGCCATTTCGCCGCCGCGGGCATGACACTTGAACTGGAAAAAGTGGATCTTTTCAGTAAAAAATTTGAAGAAATTGTTTCTGCAACCATTGAACCGGAATTTCTGATTCCGGAATTAATCATTGATGCAGAAATTCATTTCCCGGATATCAGCTTTTCTCTTTTTCATATTCTTCAGCAGATGGAACCCTTCGGTCCGGAGAATACAAAACCGCTTTTTATAAGCAGGTGTGTTACAGATACCGGCTATTCCAGATTGCTCAAGGAAAAACATATCCGGTTTTCCTTTCGTCAGGATGAAACAGTGATTTCGGGGATTGGTTTTAATATGGCTGATAAAATGGAACTCCTCCGTAAACCCGTTGATATTGTGTATACACTGGATGAAAATGAATGGAACGGCGTGAAGAGTTTACAGATGAAAATGATTGATTTGAGGGCATCAGAAAGTTGACGGTTGACAGTTGACGGTTGACGGACTTCAGGTGCGAATTCGCAATAAAAGTCGGTCAACCGTCAACCAAATTATGCTTCAAAAATAATCTTACCCTTCTCCTTTCCACCAATCAATTCCACGCTGCGCTGGATAAAGTTGGTAAGTTCATTGCCTTTGAGTAATCCCTGGGACAATAACGCCAGGTCTGCCAGGTTATGAACAAGTTTCTGTTGTTTATCTCCATCGTTTTCATCCAATACTGATTTGTAAATCGGATGATTCCCGTTTACCGTCAGCGTTACTTCGTCCGGCATATTTGCATAGAATGCACCCATGCCTCCGTTGAGGGCAGCCATATCTTTCATGCGCCGCATGAATTCAGGGCGTGTTGCTACAACGGGTAAAGCGTCCGGGCTTAACCCACGAACTTCTACGGTTACGTGTAAGGAGGGAATATCCATTTTAAATAATTCCTTTAACTTTTCTTCATCTTCTTTTCCCAGAACCGTTTCGGTGGAATCCTGTTTGTCAACCAGGTTATCAACTACATCGCTATCTACCCGGGTAAAATGAACGGAATCCCATTTCGTTTCCATCTGGTTGATGAACCCCGCATCTACAATGGTTTCCAGCTTCACCACTTTATAGCCTTTCAATTGGGCTTCACGGATATAGCTATCCTGTTGGATGGGGTTGCTGGTATAAATGATCACCTGTTTGCCTTCCTTGTTTTTCTGTACCGTTTCTGCGGCAATTCTATATTCATCTAAAGTATAGAAGCGGGAACCATCCGCGTCTTCCATGATATGAAACTTGTTGGCTTTCTCCAGAAACTTATCATCGGTCATCATTCCGTATTTCACAAAAAGTCCCAGACTCTCCCATTTTTGCTCATATTCCTTTCTTTCCTTAGTAAAAAGTTCCTCCAGTTTATCGGCCACTTTTTTAGTGATATGGCTATTGATCTTTTTTACATTCGGATCTCCCTGCAGGTAACTTCTGCTCACGTTAAGGGGAATATCCGGACTGTCAATCACCCCCTGCAGCAGCATCAGAAATTCCGGAACGATATCCTTGACTTCGTCGGTTACAAAAACCTGGTTGCTGTAAAGCTGAATCTTGTCCTTCTGTATCTCATAGCTCTGTTTTATTTTAGGAAAATAAAGGATTCCGGTGAGGTGGAAGGGATAGTCCACGTTCAGGTGTATCCAGAACAACGGAGGTTCATTGAACGGGTATAATTCTTTATAAAAATCCTGATAATCCTGGGTAGTCAGTTCACTGGGTTTGCGGGTCCAGGCCGGATGGGTATTGTTGATCTGTTTGTCTTCGAAAAATACCGGTATGGGCAGAAAGCGACAAAACTTTACCAGGATGGAACGGATGCGGTCATCATCCAGGAATTCCTTGCTATCCTCATTAATATGAAGGATGATATCTGTTCCCCGGTCTGTTTTGGAGGCCTCTTCCAGGGTATATTCCGGGCTACCATCGCATTCCCATTTTACTGCGGGAACATCTTCTTTATAGCTTTTGGAGATCACTTCTACACTGCTGCTGACCATAAACGCAGAGTAAAATCCCAGTCCGAATTTTCCGATAATGGCATTCTCGTTCTGGTTCTTATATTTATTCACAAACTCTTCAGCACCTGAAAGAGCCACCTGATTAATGTATTTATCCACTTCCTCGGCCGTCATACCGATACCCTGGTCGGAAATGGTAATGGTTTGGGCTTCTTTATCCAGTTTTACCTTTATCGCCAGATCGCCCAGTTCCCCCCTTGCTTCCCCGAGGGATGACAGGGTTTTAAGCTTTTGCGAGGCATCTACTGCGTTGCTGATCAGTTCCCGGAGGAAGATTTCATGGTCGCTGTAAAGGAATTTCTTAATTATAGGGAAGATGTTCTCTGTCTGCACCCGGATACTTCCTTTTTGCATGTTAGTAGATTTTAGACTTGCCGGGCAAAGATGGTACCATTTGGATTACTATGACAGGTTGACGGATGACGGTTGACCGACTTTAGGTTTGAATCCGCACCTGATATCCGTCAACCGTCATCCATCAACTTTTCTATTCGCTTTTCCACATAAAACTATTACCTTCGCAGCCCAATTAATTTTTTTATTTAAAAACAGGGAAATGAACAATTATGAATTGATGGTGATTTTTACCCCTGTGCTGTCTGAGGAAGACTTCAAAGCTACTCAGAACAAATACACAGCCTTCGTTAAAGAAAACGGCGGCCAAGTGTTGCACGACAATCCCTGGGGTCTTAAATCACTGGCGTATCCCATCCAGAAAAAGACGACCGGTTTATACTGGGTTCTGGAATACAGTGCGCCATCCGACTTCAATGAGAAGCTGAAAATTCAGATTCTCCGCGATGAGACCGTGTTACGTTTCATGGCTACAAGACTCGATAAATACGCCGTCGAGTACAATGCCAGAAAGAAAAGAGGTGTACCTACAGGAACCGAAAAAGCGGAGGCATAAGATGGCAAAAACAAACGAGATAAAGTATCTGACCGCGATCAAGACACAGCAAAGAGCCAAAAAGTTCTGCCGTTTCAAAAAATACCATATTCGCTATGTGGATTACAAGGACGGTGAATTCCTGAAAAAATTCCTGAACGAGCAGGGCAAAATGCTTCCCCGGCGCATCACTGGTAATTCGCTGAAATACCAGCGTAAGGTGGCTGAGGCAATCAAAAAAGCCAGACAGATGGCCATTTTGCCGTACGTAACCGACTTATTCAAGTAACTCGTCCCGTTTAATACG
>JAYVXJ010000841.1:0-3273 GCA_043785285.1 Chitinophagaceae bacterium | reverse complement strand
TGCTGCGCTGGCAATAAGTAATCCAAAAAATTCTCTTGTCTTTTCTATATAAGGTTTGGAAGCCTGCATGGTTTCTACAATACTTGGTTTGTTGTATTTGAAGATCCAATCCTTAACGCCATCCGTACTAAAAAAAATCTGCACCGCATAGATGAGGTAAAAGCCAATGGCAAAAAGATATATTAGCGGGTAATATTTTTTAAAAATGGCCAGTCCGCAGCATACGGCCGCAATCATATAAATAGATACCCACAACCACGCATCCGGATCATTGAGGTTCACATAGGCAAATAAAAGGAAGGACAAAAAGAAAAAGCAATTCAGGATAATCAATAACATGGATTGAAAATTATCCTGTTAATATAAAGTTTTTACCACCAAACCCGTATAAAAAATTAATGCTTCATGTAGTATGACGTTTTCTTTTACTTGAAGTATAATAATGAATACCTGGTAATTCCCAGTCTTTTAAATTCCTCACCTTTTATTTCTTTTTAAGTTGAATATACCTGGCAACAGTTCCCACCGGCGCAATCCATATTCCATTTGCCGGATCCTGAACATATTCCGCAAGCTGTTTTAACATGGCAAGCCGCGTTGTTTGATTACCTGAATCCCCCATTTCATGTCCGGCAAGCACCAGCCATTGTCCCTTTTTCTTCGCCTCTTCCAGCAGCGGTAGAATCTGATCAAAATTTTTACCATCCATTTCCACACCGGTTAATTGAGAAAAGTTACAGTATTCGGGGTTATTCGCAGCCTCATCCATCCAGCCTCTGCCGAGCAGAAACATTTTTGCTATCAATGGAACATAACTTTTCGTATGTACTCCCCTTCCCACAAATTTTTGACCGCAAGGATAAGCAAACACGTCGGCTTTTACATGAAGGAGCTCCCCGATACGCTTATTACATTCTACCAATTCAGTCTGCATTTCCTTAAGCGTATAATCTTCCAGTGCATTTTTCCGGGACCAGTCAAAATTACCGGTACAGGGATGACTCAGGGTATGGTTTCCGATCTCATGTCCATTGGCCACGGCCTTTTTCCAACCCTCCAGTTGCTTTTCCACAGAAGCAGGAACCACAAAAAAAGTCGCTTTTATGCCATACGTATCAAGCAAGCTGGTACCTGCTGTTACCTGGCTCTCCCGTGCATCATCAAAACTTAAACTTACAGCTGCCTTTTCCCCTCCCTGCCAAGAGAAGACAGCAGAATCCTGTTGTGCATTCGCCACTTGGCTTAAAAAAAAGGTAAAGGCAATTATTACCAGCAGAGGAAAAAAAGCAGCTGCTTTGTTGTTGTGTTTGAGAGGCACCTCAGAAGACAGAATTTTCAGTTTCATGAAATTATTTTATTATTTAAAGAATGAGGTTGAACATTTTATTTCGTTATTGATTCATTAAGGTCTGGCTCTTTTCGCCGGTCCGGTCCGGTGGTTTTGAACGCCATAAAAAACCTCCGTAATTAACTCAATTCCACCCCAGCTTATTTAATGGATGTTTTATAGATTGCCCGTTTATTTCCATATCCCGGGTTTATTAAAGTCTTTCTGCATTATTTGTTTTGACGTAAGAAAGTCAGCAAATCAGCCATTTGCTGCTGATTGATTTGTTTTTCCAGGCCGTTTGGCATAGATGACATATTGAGTGCCTTTAAGGATTTAATATCGGTCCTGTTAACCGTTCTCACTTCCCTATTTACATTTTTTAATGTTATAGCTGTAGCCGTTTCACTGGAGATGATTCCCTGAAAAGTGTCACCGTTTTTCAGCACCACTTCCCAAAGGTCAAAGCCACTGGAAATAGACAGGTTGGGAGCCAGTATATTGGCCATAATCGCATCCGCCGACCAGTTATGAATGGTGCCTAAATCCGGCCCGAAACTAATCCCCATAGATCCCCTGATCTGATGACAAATAGCGCAGTTTTGCACAAATACGTTTTTCCCTTTCCCCGTATCGCCTGGTAAGGTAAGCGCCTGCTGATACTCCTTATTTACGTTTACCCGGTCTTCATCGCTTTTGGTGAGGAGCCGTCTCGCCTTTTCCCGCAGTTTCAGATTTTGCTGGGCCATAAGGCTCACACTTCGTTGCCAGCCAACACTGGACGCCTGCACCCGGCCTGCTTCGATAGCATCCAAAAGCAAAGCGATCCGCGCCGTATCAATCAAAAAGGTATTCATGGCCTCACCCTGTATTTCAGGGGTCAGGTTGGTCCATTGTCGGAGCAGGTATTGAGATACGGTGGTATCAGGTATAACACTCAGCGTACCCAAAGCGGCTACCTGTATGGAAGCCTGCTCACGGGGAGAAATTAATTTCTCCAGCAGATCCGTATATGGGGCCGGGTTCCCCAGCGCCATAAAATGTATCGCCTCAACCCTGTTCTCTTCAGGCTGTCGCACATCTCCTGCAATGGATACTGCTTTTTTGATGGCCGCTTTTTTAGTAGCATCATCCTGTGTACCGATGGCTTTCAATAAAGCCAGTGAAGCATTCCGTAGATCGGCGGAAGGATTACCGAAAAATGTATTTGTCAGCAGATCCTGTTCTCCCTTAAAAGCAGCATTTGATTTTTGGTTTTTTAATCCCTGCGCCAGCCCTTCCAGCAGGGGTGCCTGCCATCCAGCCGGTTTACCGGAAACCGCTTTTAGAATCAACTGATGGATAACCGCCGTCTTTTCGCTTCCTGCAGTCATAGCACTTAACCGCCGTACCAGGGAAGCATAGGCCGGAACATCCAGATGGAAACTATCCAATACCACATTCAACAGGGAGGCCGTTTGAGAGGAAGAACCAGAGAGTGCTGCTATCTGGACCCATTGGTCACTGATGTCTCTGAATAAAAGTTTATTTCTAACCTGTAGCGCTTCTGACGAACGGACAGATCCCAAGGTACAAAGCAATTGAAACCTGACCTTGGCGTCGTTGTCATCCTGTAATAACAATAAAGCCTTTGATAAAACGGGTGCGGAAGTCAGATGAAGTTCGGCTAATTTAATCGCGTTTTCCCTGATCCCGGATACCGTATCTTTTAATGCCTGTTCAATCAGTTCAGGTTTGAGATCCTCCAAACCTTCCAGGGTCCAGAGCGCATGTAACCGGCCCATGGGGAAAGCCGTATTTTGCGCCATCTTCTCTAATGCGGGGGTCACTGCTTTATCTTTACGATCCACCAATAACCGCTGGGCATTCAGCCTCCACCATATATTTGGATTGGATAATTGTTCAACCAGCTGCTCACTACTGGCATCACCTAATTTAAGACCCTT
>JAYVXJ010000840.1:0-3282 GCA_043785285.1 Chitinophagaceae bacterium | reverse complement strand
TTTGACCGAGATGGCCTCCGGTCTTTTTACTTTTCCAACTCTTTCAAAGTCCAGGCATTTTTTCTTTCGGAAGTTTCCTTCCTGATTTTCTTCACTGTGTTGCTGTCAATCACCGTTGCTTTATTACCCATGTCGTTTCGTATATAACTAAGCACGGAAGCGATCCATTCATTATTATTATTTCCCTGACCCGGCATCACATCCGGATAATTCTTCCCGTCTATCGGTCCCGATAAACCACTTAACAGGATCTTCACCAGCACGTCCTGATTTCCGTTTACCCGTTGCTGTGCTGCCAGCGGCGGTGCAACCAAACTTGCAGTGCCCTTGCCATCCGTACCGTGACAGGTAGAACATACCTGGCCGAAAATAACGGCTCCTTTCCGAAGCAGCTCTTTTTCCGGCTTGCTCATGCCTGCTATTTTACTCTCCAAAGAAACTTCCCGTTTAAATCCTTCATTATTTTTCCATGATGCTGTTAATATTCCATTGTTCTGATTATTGGCTAACAGGTCGTTGATCATTGACTGTGCCGCGGGTGATTTGCTAAGGCGTAGGGATAAGGATAATTGAAAACGCACATCTGCACTTGTATCTTTCACCAATGGTTGCAGCTTTTCCAGTATCTGCGGATCATCTTTTTTCAGATACGCTTCGCTGATCCAGACAGCGGCTTTTCTTACCTGTGGGTTCTCATCTTTAAACGCCTGGAATAAATCATCCTGATCAATCGCATTTAAACCCTCGAGTGTCCATAAAGCATGAATACGACCGAGCGCAGAGGGTTCCTTCTTCCAAAAAGATAACTTATCCCAAAAGGATTGATTTCTTAATGCCATTTTTTTCAGGGCAGGAACAACAGATTTGTCTCCGCGAATGATAAGCAGTTTCTGAGCCTCGTCGCGCCACCAGCCATTGGGATGATCCAGATAATTCACCAGTTCACCGCTGGATTCTTCCAGCATATGTGGCGATGGGCCACGCTTGTATTTATCATGCACGAGTCGATAAATTCGACCTCTCCCGATATTCTTGTCCAGCCCCATCCGTTGAATACGGGGACGGAGGTAGGAACCTTCTTTCGTCCAGTTACTTTCCTGAATAATGCCATGATACATATCTACAATATATAGACAACCATCAGGACCTGTAATGGTGTTGACAGGACGGAAATTCATGTCTGTTGAAGCAAGGAACTCTGCATGATCATAGACATTTTTAAGTACAATTTTACCATCCTCGTCCAATACCCTGGCACGGCGTATGAGTCTTCCCACCGGTTCACAAATAAAAAGATTGCCCTTCATACTTTCAGGCAGCCTGTCGCCCCGGAATACAGATTGGCCGTTGCAGGAAGTAAAATGATTGAGCGTACTATCGTTTCGCACCCTCATCGATCCACCCTGCACATCGGGTGTACCTGTAACAGGCCAAACAGCTTCAAAATCGGCTGCCAGCTGATCCATTGGATCCAGTTGTCCGTACACCGGATTTTGCTGGAAACCCAAAGCGGGAACTTCACCACCTGCCGAAGAAAAAAACAATTTTCCGTAGTCATCATTGGCGAGACCCCATTGTCCGTCCGGATCCTGCGGAAAAGAATCTGCCTGCAACTGGTTACCAAGGAAGCGGTAACGAACTGCATCTCTGCTGAGATAAATCCAGTTATCTATGTTCCAGATCAGACCGCTTCGCTGATGTTCAAGGTTTCTGGTATCGCTTGCATCATTATGATACATCAGCTTCTTTTCATCCGCTTTACCATCTCCATTCGTGTCCTTATAGCTCCATAGGTTGTAGGAATAAGTATCATTGATCACTAACTGGTCCCCAAGCGGCAACATCATCCGAGGTAATACCAGGCTGTCTATAAACACCGAGCTTTTATCCATTTTGCCATCTCCGTTTGTATCTTCCATGCGGACTATCCGGCTCATGGGCAGGTTTTCATTAGCACCATTCACATCCTCCATATAGGTGAGCATTTCGGCTACGTACATTCTGCCATCCCCATCCCAGCAGATAGAAACCGGTTCCTGTATCATGGGTTCGCTGGCCACAAGTTCCAGGTGATAACCATTAGGGAGATACATCTTTTTCATGCTTTCCTCAGGTGATAAATAATCGCCGGAAGGATTTGAATCAATTACAGCGGGTTTTGTTGCTGGCGCTTCCGATGTATCTTTTTTGGCTTGATTACAACAAAATGCAGATAAACAAAAAATTGTAATAGTCCATAGTTTGCTTTTCATATCAATTTAGGGGTTTAGAAGAATGGGATATAAACGATTGGCCCGGACGGTTAACTGGCATACACTGGCAAGATATTGGAAAAGCCCCGTTTCGTAACGACCAATATTTTTTGACAAGGGTTCTAATCCAGTACTGGAATCATTGGTGTAAAAACCCGCTAACGGTAAAGTCATCCAGTCCATTGTCGGAGCTTTGTTCCAGGTGTTTGCAACTATAACAATACCCCTGAATTCTTCTATGCGAAGGATGAAAATTTCCGGAAGGATGGAAATGAATTACCTTCATTTCCTGAACCGAAGCAATATGAAACGAGTTGTGTTTCGCATTTTTCACGTCATTTTATTTTGTCTTTTCCTGGGCCCCAGCTCTGCCTTCAGGCCGCCCCCCGTTGAATTGCATAGCCCGGATGGCAGGATCAGTTACCGGTTTGAGTTAAGGAAAGGTCAGCCGGGCTATTCCGTAAGTTATCAGGGGATTGAACTGGTTGCATTCTCTTCTTTAAATGTGGTGTTTGATAAGGATTCCCTGCAGCAGGGTTTGCATCTGCAGAAATGGACGCAACAGGATTCTTCGGAACATTATACATTAATTATTGGCAGGTCAAAGGAAGTTGAAGATCGTTTCCGTCAGGCAAATATTTTTCTGAGAGAAATCAAATCGCCTTACCGGGAAATCGTATTGATGGTGCGGGTCTTCAACGATGGTATTGCTTTCCGCTACTGGTTCCCGGAAGGATCTCCGGAAGATGTTCTCCGGATTCATCAGGAGATTTCCGGTTTTAATATTGCAGGCAATCCGCTTGTGCATGCCCTGGTGTTGCGGGACTACCACAATTCTCATGAAGGACTGTATATACGGCGGAAGTATCAGGATCTTCCTCAGGACAGCCTGATGGATATGCCCATGCTTTTTCAATTTACCGGGCGAATATATATGGTGATCACAGAAGCAGCCCTGCTGGATTATGCGGGCATGTACCTGATGAAAAAGAAAAACGGATTGGTTTCGAACCTTTCTCCCTTACCTGGG
>JAYVXJ010000839.1:0-3283 GCA_043785285.1 Chitinophagaceae bacterium | reverse complement strand
TTACAATTTTTTTTGCTATCCCGGCTCTGGTCAAACCGTTACTGATCCCTGATTCACAGTAACTAAAGGAATATTCCGGATCATTCGACCAGCAGAACAGCTCATTGAGTTTGGTTAAGATATCTTTTTCAGCGCAGGGGTCCTGTAATGGCGGGGCACAGGAATTCAACGGATCCTTTCCACAATTGCAGGGGATGCAGTCCTGGCATTCCGTCAGCGGATCAAATTCTTTTCTGAACAATAAATTGAGGAAATCACAATTGTTATATTCTTCACAGTTCTTATTGGCAAGCCATTCCATCCATAATTTATCATAAAATTCCAGACAACAGAAATCTCTTGGCCTCAGCCACAGGATCCGGAGCAGGACATGTGCCGGAGCTTCTCTTTGTAATAGTTTCTCCATGATCTTTCTCCCCGGTGCAGAGCGGAATCTTTCCGGCCACGCCGGCAGTATCAGCGTAGCTATAAATGAGTAGGGATCGCATCCGGGGGTAAAGCAAACCGTTTTTGTACTCTCACAGGGGTCTGTATACCCACCTGGTTTCCATTCAAAATGGCAAAGATTGACCTTGTCAATACAGGGCCGGGGAAGGCCATCACAATCACATTCGGCATAATGTCCTTTTTCGTCGGCGCATCGCGGTCTTAATAATATATGTTCAACCAAGTGGAGCCCTTCACTATTGATGAGTTTTTTAGAACGATCCACGGCATCACAGGCCATTTTTTCGCTGGAATAGGACTGCGGGTTAATGGCGACAATTTCACTTAAACAGAAAATCGGATTCCGCGAACGGCTGGCGTTATTATTTAACCTGGAAAGGTTTGCATTCTCATTGCCGGAGCAAACGATATTTAGCCTGGAAGCTTCCACGCTTTTTTTAAGATATGCCGCCTTGCCCTTCAATGTCAGCTGGGGATGCAGTTCAATCCGGTAGGAACCGCAGTTACAGTCATATACCGGTTTATAATTTTCAAAACGGCTTAATAATATCAGTGAGGACAAATAAAAATCCAATGCCTGGCAGCAATCATCAAAACAACAATCACTTTTCCACGACAGATAACAGGAGGGTGTGCAGTCGGGCTCCTGGCAGGGTGAACTGCAGGGATCATCACTCAGCATATCCCTGCAACAGGGATCGAATCCGGGGAGTTTTATTTCCACTGCATAATGATCACTGCCATCGGAATTACAAGTATTTTTTACCCGTCTTACCGGGAAATAACAGGCGATCTTTTGCAATTCCTGCTTCCAGTTTCTGAAGCTCATATTCGCCGATGCAGGCTCGGCTATTTTATAATAGCGCTCCAGTTTTTCATTGTTCAATGTAAAGCGGTAATTCAATGAAAAATGTCCGCCTTTCTTTACATAATTATTTTCCTGGTAAACCGATTCCATAAATCGCACAAGCCACTCACAGGCTGTATAGTCCAGTCCTCGTATCTGCCCGATATGTATGATTACCAACGGATTTTTTTGAAGATCCGTCAGGATTATTTTTTCCTGATCCACTGACTGCACCAGGTCCATAAAATTAAAAGTGGATGCCTGGAACAATTGATCCATTACCCGGTCCCTTCTGGATGTTGTGTCATAAACGCAGGGATGCCGCAAACCCGTATTATTACAGGCCACATAAAATCCAGGATTGCAGGTCAGGCGGCTAACATAATTATGAAATCCATGATCGCTTTGGGAAACGCAGATCAGTTTTTCAACGCCTTCTTCTCCCCAGGCGTCTTCGGGGTTTGCAAACCCGTGGGCGCTGATGGCCAGTACTTCCCGGATATAAATCACAAAACCACAATGGGTCGAACTCCATTCCACATAAAAATTGCCCGGGTATTTCAACAGGATAAGGAAAAACTGAAACTGCTGCATGGCTTCTACGGCCTTACCATATTCTTTATTGCTTTTCCAATCTATAGAGAATGTATGATTTGTTTCATCCAGCTGGCCAAGAGCAAAAATATATTTATTCTTACGCACAAACCGGATCGGATAGCTTGCAGCAAGAGGTGCTATCATTTTCTGTACTTCATAGTCACCGAATTCAACCGAAGTTTCTTTGGGAACAAAAACAATACTTTTACTGTTATCACAGGCATCTGCGCTATTCACCAGTAATTCAACCAGACTGATCCATTGACGCGTTCCATAATTGATAGTATTCCGCGCATATTTTAATACCAGCAGATATTCTTGCGTGAAAGCAGCCAGCGCATCGTCCGCACTCGCATATCCTCTTGTACTTTCAAATAAAATGAGATCCTGACCAGCCAGGTTTCCCTGCTGATATTTTCGGTTATTGCATTTAACCAGGTAATGAAACCAGCTGATTTTTGTTCTATCATCCTTCCGCTGGCGTATATTATTTGTACCCAGGGCAATATCAATATAATTATACCCGGTCACCGCCTGAAGTATCAGCTTATTCTTCAGTGTTTCAGCATCATTGTTGAATTCTATTTGAATAACGTCCGGGTGGAAAGCCAGCAGGTTGTCTTTATCCACGAGTTTATAAATATAATCCTCGCCGGGATTAATCCTGCTTTGATCCAGAATGGCCATTAATTTTTTATCGGAAGAATCAGTAACCGTCTTGTACAATCGTTGACTGAAAGAAAGAATGGATTGTGCTTTTTTCTGGTCTTCCGGGCGTGGCTTATCCAGCTGCGCCACAACCTGAGTATTCCAGGAATCTTTTTTAAGTACAATCAATAACTCACCGGCTTTTGACTGGAGATGAAGATCCTGAATATTTGTATAAAAATTTATTGCCGCCTCACCGGCCTGATTGCTGCTCTTATAATTTCCGCGACTGATATAGTCTATGAACTTACCGGTTTCATCACCTGAACGATATTTAAATTCCCATTCGTCCGGAAGCGGGTCCGTAACCGCTAGCCGGTATGTATAAGTGTTAATTTCCGTAAGCAATTCCTGCATCTTCGTTTTAGCCAAGTCTTCCGAAGAAAAGGATTCAAAATACCGTGCTTGCTTTTCGGACCTGATAGAAATAAACATTTCAAATTCTTCGGTTTGTTTATTTTTTTCAATGGAATAGGAAGAAACTATGGGAAGCAATGGCAGGATTGACCGGAAACTCTCTTTAGCGGATTTGGAATCCGGAAAGTCATTAATGGAATCAAATTGAAAACTTGCTTTTTTATTTAATATGGAAAACTTTTTTCTTTCTTCTTTTAAATGAAAAACTTCCACAGGTTTCCATTCAAATTCGCGTTCGTCGATAAATACAAACGGATATGCATCCAT
>JAYVXJ010000838.1:0-3288 GCA_043785285.1 Chitinophagaceae bacterium | reverse complement strand
TGAGGATCTGGAATTCAACTCCGATACCCTCAAAATTTCCCTGGAGGTCTTCGTTCATTTCTTCCCGGTCAACGGCCGGAATGAAATAAGAATGCGGGTCAAGATGAGCAAGCATTCCCTGGATGGCCTCTTCGCTCATGGAATCCGTATTCACTGAATCCACATACTTATTGTTGATGATATCGAGCACTTCCTGTACCCGGTTAAGTTTTCCCGTTTTAAAAAATCCGCCGGTACTAACATTGGGATAAAGCCTGAAACCGATCAGCATTCCCAGAATCATGACCACCGCAAATAAAAGGGGCAGCCATACATTAAGTTTTTTCATTTACTTTATTTCTCCGTAGTGGGCTGCAAATTAAGCAAATGAGCGGAACCTGCTGGAAAGTTCAGGGGGAATGGTTTGTCAAAAATTGCAGTATACCTTCGCTCCGGATACTTACCGGAAGAAAACAACCAATAATGAGCATATTAATCGCTGATAGCGGATCCACGAAATGTGAATGGTGCTTGCTTCAGCAGGGTAAAAAAAAGATTATCGAAACGCAGGGAGCAAGTCCCTATTTTTTAAATGAGCCCCAACTCGTGGAGCTGATGCAGCAGGAATTGTTGCCAGGCCTGAAAAAAGACAGGCCATCAGCGATATTTTTTTATGGAACCGGTTGCGCAGCGGAAGCCAACCGCGCCCTGGTGAAAAGAGCCCTGAAAAAGGTTTTCCCGGAAGCAACGATTGAAGTGGAGAACGATCTTACCGGAGCGGCAAGGGCTCTTTGCGGGAAAGACAAAGGGATTGTGGCTATCCTGGGAACGGGCAGCAATTCCGGCTATTATGATGGTAAACGGATTGTTAGGAATAGTCCCGGCCTGGGCTTCATACTGGGAGATGAAGGCAGCGGGGCCTTTCTGGGCAGAAAAGTGCTTCAGTACTATTTATACAAGACATTTGAGGAAGACCTTTCTTCCAAATTCGATCAACAATATCATACGGATGCTGCAGACATTCTGGACCGCGTTTATAAAAAACCCCTGCCCAACCGTTATATTGCTTCTTATGCGCTGTTTCTGGCAGAAAACCGGGGGCATTTTATGATCGAGAATATTGTAGAAGACGGGCTCAATGATTTTTTCTTTATACACCTTTGTAAATACCCGGAGATCTGGAAAGTGCCGGTATACTTTGTTGGCAGCGTGGCATATGGATTTCGGGATATTCTGAAAGAACTTTGCAACACCTATAAATGGGAATTAGGTAAAGTATTGCGTAAACCGATGGACGGACTGATTGCTTATCACAAATCAAGCTAATGGAATTCGAAAAAATAACGGAAGAACAGGGTCAACACCGGCATTTGGAAAAAATGAGTATTCTTGAATTGCTTACCCTTATGAATACGGAAGATCAGCAGGTGCCGATAGCCGTTGGGAAAGCCATTCCGCAAATTGAAAAACTTGCGGAACACATCACGGATAAGATGCTGGCCGGTGGAAGGCTCTTTTATCTTGGAGCGGGAACCAGCGGACGTTTGGGTATTCTCGATGCCAGTGAAATTCCGCCCACATTCGGAATGCCTTATGGATTGATCATCGGATTGATTGCTGGTGGGGAGGAAGCTATCCGCACGCCTGTTGAAAATGCGGAAGATGACCGGAATCAGGGCTGGGTGGACTTAGGTGAGTTTGAGATCAGTGAAAAAGATGTGGTCATCGGTATTGCCGCCAGTGGCACCACACCCTATGTTATCGGGGCGCTGGAAACCTGCAGAAAAAATAAGATCAGTACCGGCTGTGTTACCTGCAACCCCGGTACGCCCCTTGCTGTAGTATCCGATTATCCTGTGGAAGTGGTAGTGGGTCCGGAATTCGTAACCGGCAGTACCCGCATGAAAAGCGGTACCGCCCAGAAAATGGTTCTGAATATGATCTCCACCACCGTAATGATACGGATCGGCAGAGTGGAAGATACCCGGATGGTAAATATGCAACTGACCAATAGTAAACTGATTGACCGCGGCACAAGGATGCTGATGAATCAGTCCGGTATCAAAGAGTATGAACCGGCCAAAGCGCTGTTACTGAAATACGGTAGTGTTAAGAAAGCCGCTGAGAGCAGGAAATGAGTTTGGTGGATGGTATATAGTGGATAGAAATCAGCTTAAAATTATAGAATTAATAACTTTATAAATGCACGATATTGAACCCTATTTTAACTGGCGGCATTTATATGTGAGTGAGGAAGATGAACGGTCACCTTTCTATGGAAGGGTCTATTCCGAATTCGAATTCACACTGGCCATCTATAATTACCTGATCCATCCACAGTGGGATGATTTCGGTTCGCGCACCTTGTACCTGAAGGTTATTCTGACTGATTATGAAGAAAAATATGTGATCATAGAACTTATCGGGGAATGGAACGATGCCATCGAAAACGATATCATGAACCTGAAACGGGAAGTGGCTGACAGGTTCATGCTCCAGGGGATCTTTAAATTTATCCTGATCACCGAAAACGTGCTCAACTTCCATAGTGGCGATAAAGATTATTATGAAGAATGGCACGAAGAAGTTCAGGAGAATGAGGGGTGGGTGGTATGTATTAATATGCCGGAACAAACGCAATACGATTTCCGCAGAGCCAGACTGGACCGGTATATGGACCTGCTGGACCAGTCCGACTGGCGAATATATAAACCTTTTCACTTGTTCCGCCTGGTAGAAGCATATGAGAAGAACCGGTTGGGAATGTAGTGGTTGATGGTTGATGACTTAAAGGGTTGGCAGAAAAATAAAAATTTGCCGGATCGCAGGAAGTGATTATTTTTGACATCATACATGTACAATACAAAGGCATACCGTTTTTTTGGATTCTATTTTTTCTACTTTACCAGCAGACCGGGAAGGCTTTTGTTAATAACCAACTAATCTAAAATCTTAACAATAACAATCCCGGTCAAAAGCCGGGATTTTTTTTTATTATATGCAGCAACAAATTCAACGCGTAGCGATTCAGGGATATGAAGGAACTTTTCACCAGCAAGCCGCCCGCATTCTTTTCGGGGAGGAGATCGGAATCCTGGCTTGTGCCCGGTTTCAGGAAGTGGTAAAGGCTGCGGGAGATAAAACCATATGTGATGCAGCCGTCATGGCCATTGAGAACTCCATTGCCGGCAGTATTCTTCCCAATTATTCCCTGCTGCGCAATAGCGACCTGCAGATTTCAGGAGAACTGTATCTGCAAATCCGACAGAACCTGCTCGTCAATCCGGGAGTAACGCTGAAGGACATACG
>JAYVXJ010000837.1:0-10620 GCA_043785285.1 Chitinophagaceae bacterium | reverse complement strand
GGTTATAAGGCTCGTCCTTTTTTTGAAACGGATTCGAAAACCGGAAATGGATGACGTTGGCGCTCAGGGAAAAGCGCGGTCTGGAAAAATTCAGATTCCCTCCGAAGGAAAATTGATTGTTGTTGTTCCTGTCTGCTATTTCATTTGCCGTGCGATGGTAACCACTGTTTTCAAATGAGGTGAAAATATCCTCGCGTACAAGGGTATCCGTATCCCGGTTGCTACTGATCTTCTGTAAGGATAAAAAGAAAGTGCTGTTCCAGCTTCCTTTTTTTAAAGTAATCCCGCAACCCCGGTGAAAATTAAATTCACCGGCCGAATGATAGGGTCTCAAACGGGAAGCCTGACGTTTAATACCCAATACGCTCCCTCCTTTTGTAAAGGCAATCGTTTGCCATTGAATCAACCCCTGACCCAGGTTCACGGTAAAATCACCCAGCGCCAGATCCTTTATGACTCCGGTGTTGCGGAGAAAAAAATGAAATGAATAAAAATCAAACCCATATCGTTGGGCCCCACGAAAAATAGGTTCACCCGCATCCTTTTCTCCGGTTAATCCGTATTGCAACAATTGCTTATAGTTATAAGTATACCTGAAAAAAAATTTCTGCGGAGACCCGGAATAATGAGCTGCTTCCGGATTAGCCGGCTTTTCGTAACCCGCAGATTTTTCCAATACCTGACCCATCCTCAGGAGCAAAGAAGCATCTCCTCTTTTCCATCGTTCCCGCAAAGCTGAATAAAGGGACTCCTCCCGGCCAACTTTAATATAAGGCAACAATTCCCGGATAGTTGTCAAATCCCACCCCGGAACAGCCTGCAATTCATGCACACTCAACAGACTTCCAACTAATTTTCTGTAAGATGCAAAATTCGCAATCTGCACAGCAGTCAGCCAATGCAGGGTAGATAATTCATCGGCGGTAGCATGATTCAGATCCAATGGATGCTGTTTCCAGTTTTCCAGATCCTGTTCATACGAATCATCCTCCGGTTCAGTATCCCTTTTTTCCGCAATGGCTTCCAGTTGTCCAACTTCATTTGTCTCTTCCGGAATGTTCTGCGAAAACACATGCAAAGAAGATAACAGCAGCAAACCCACCAGAGTCAGCCACCGGCAGCCCAGGCTTCTCATCCGGATTTATTTTTGCCTTCCCAGAAAAAAACAATACCCGGTGTAAATCCCAAAGCCAGGTGATAAGCAGTGAATATTTCAATGGTCAGTCGATTTTTTTTCCACCCGGCTTTAAGATAGGGTGATGTGGAAATACCTTCTATTCCCAAGGATGCATAGAACTGATCACTCCACCGGTAATCGATACAGCCAATAATATTTATAGGTATGCCGGCCTCTTTCTCCAGTTGTATACTCAGGAATACAAGCGGTGAGGCTTCGTATCCAAATCCCATAGTATACTTCCCAGATCCCTTTTCGGGATTTTTTTTCTCCGTTCTTCCGAATAGGGAAGCGCTGAAAGCAAATCCTGCATATATTTTTTCCGAGGGATGAAACCGCAATCCCAACAAAGCCGATCCACCCGGCTTATTACCATATCCTGCAACATGATCAATATCATACCCGAACTCCAGGCCCAATGCGATCCTGCCCAGATCCTTTCCATAACTCATGGTGAATGCTGTTTCATTATAATCGGAATTGCCCGTATAGTGAAACATAAAACCCATACCGCCTCGTCCCGCAGGAAATGAACAGACCATCCGGTAATAATCCAGTTCTTTCAACATCCATCTTCTTTCACTGGAGAAGGCCGCCCGGAAAGATTTTGCAGATCCCAATACCGCCGGATTCCCGGTAAAGGAAAAGGCATCTGTAAATTGTGCGCTGTAAGCCCCACCGGTTAAATAAACTGATCTGACGGGGGAATGAAATACCTGCGCTTTCCCCATTACCATTATAAAAACCCCGAAAAAGATTCCCCAAACCCATTTCATATTATTCCTACTCCTCCCGGTAAAATTAAATGGCAGAAGAAACCGGAAATAACGTAAAATGACCCTGTCCATGAAGTTTTAATACGGGATGGAATTACCTTTGCGCCATGCAAATTTTAGATGGTAAACTGGTTTCCGGAAATATCCGGGAATCTTTGAAATTAGATGTTGCCGCTTTGCTGACAGAAGGAAAAAAAATACCACACCTGGCTGCCATCCTGGTCGGAAATAACGGTGCCAGCGAAACCTATGTGGGCGCAAAAGTAAAAGCCTGCTCAGAAATCGGCTTTAAATCCACTTTAATCCGGGTGGAAGATTCAGTTAGCGAAAACAAATTACTTTCCCTGATTCAGGATCTGAACACGGATCCGGATGTGGACGGCATCCTGGTACAACTGCCTTTACCTAAACACATTTCAGAGGAACAGGTGATCATGGCTATTGATCCGACTAAAGATGTGGATGGTTTTCATCCCATTAATGCAGGGCGACTGGTCCTTGGATCTCCAACCTTTGTTTCTGCAACGCCTCACGGCATCATGCTCCTGCTGGAATATTATAAAATAGAAACCACGGGAAAGCAGGCTGCCGTGATCGGAAGAAGTAATATTGTTGGCCGCCCGATGAGCATCCTCCTCAGCGCCAACAGCAATTCCGGCAACAGCACGGTTACGCTCTGCCATTCCCATACCCATAACCTGAAAGAGATCTGCCTTCGCAGCGATATCATCGTTGCCGCACTTGGCCGCCCGGGTTTTGTAACCGGAGACATGGTTAAAGAAGGCGTTGTTGTTATTGATGTGGGTATTACCCGCGTTCCCGATGCCACTAAAAAAAGCGGATTTGCTTTAAAGGGAGATGTTGACTATCCTTCTGTTTCTCCAAAATGCAGTTATATCACGCCGGTTCCGGGTGGCGTCGGACCCATGACCATTGCCGCGCTGATGAAAAATACGTTTGCTGCCTGTGTGAATGAGAATTAACCGGAAATTATGATGGAAACGATAGAGACCACTGTTCAAGCCCTTCCCGTGATGGAAGCCTTTTATACTCTTCAGGGGGAAGGTTTTCATCAGGGTAAAGCCGCCTATTTTATTCGTCTTGGCGGCTGTGATGTGGGTTGCGTATGGTGCGATGTGAAAGATAGCTGGGACGCTGCTGCCCATCCCCTTAAATCCGTTTCTGAAATCGTTTCCGCCGCACAAAAACATCCGGGGAAAATAGCTGTCGTCACCGGAGGTGAGCCCCTGATGCATGATTGCGGGCCCCTTACACAACAACTGCAGGCAGCGGGTTTTCAAACCCATATGGAAACCTCCGGCGCTTACCCGATGAGCGGCCAGTGGGACTGGATCTGTCTTTCTCCGAAAAAATTCAAAGCGCCGCTTCCGGAGGTCTTAAATAAAGCCCATGAGCTGAAAGTGGTTATCTATCATCCGTCTGACTTTGCATGGGCAGAAAAACAGGTCGCACGGGTGAACCCGGATTGTAAACTTTTTCTGCAACCCGAATGGAGCAGGCGCGATGCCATCACGCCCCGGATCATTGAATATATCCAGGCAAATCCATCCTGGGAGTTCTCGCTGCAACTGCACAAATACATTCATGTTCCCTGAGCCCGCCGGTTCTTTAACACAAGAATAAAAACCCCCTTCCCGGCGTTATTTACCTTTGCATTCAACACCGCTCATGAAGAAGCTTTGCGCCATACTTTTCCTTTTTATTATTATTCAGGCACATGCCCAATATGACCCGGCAAAAGTAAATAAGAAAGCCGCCCAGTGGTATCTGAAATCACAGGATCAGGCCAGAGATGATAAATTTGAAGATGGAATTGCATCCCTGAAAGAAGCCGTAAAGATAGATGGACAATTCGTTGAAGCGTATCTTTCTATGGCCGGCATGTACGGGGAATTGAAAAACTATGCGGCTGCCATAGAGAATTATGAAAAGGCGAGATCGATCGACAGCATTTATTTTACTGATTTCAGTCTTTCTTATTCCATCAACCTGGCCGGACTGGGTCAGTTTCAGAAAGCACTCGATGCGATCAACCGTTTTAAGACCATCCCCAACCTCAATGAATCCGCATTAAAAGCTGCTAACTACCGCTCAAGAACGTATCAGTTCGCGCTGGATTACGGGGCAAAAAAAGATGCGATCAAGTATAAATTTAAACCGCAAAATCTGGGCGACAGCATCAACAGCGCGGTTTCAGAATATTATCCGACCATCACCCTCGATGGCAATACACTGATTTTTACCCGGCGTGTAAATGGCTTTAACGAAGATTTCTATGAATCACATCGTCTGGCAAATAGCTGGTCGGAATCAAAAGCGCTCGTCGGGAATATCAACAGCAATTATAATGAAGGCGCATTGAATATCTCCCAGGATGGACAATGGCTGATTTTTACCGGTTGTAATTTCCCCGATGGCTTTGGTAGCTGCGATCTGTATATTTCTTATATCACGCCGCAGGGCTGGAGCACGCCGGAAAATCTGGGAAGAAATTTCAATACGGAATTTTGGGAATCCGCTCCTTCTCTTTCTCCCGATAAAAGAGATTTATATTTTACCAGTAACCGGCCCGGCGGATACGGCGGCAATGATATCTATGTCAGCCACCGTCAGGAAAATGGCCGCTGGAGCCCTCCGGAAAATATGGGACCTTCCATCAATACTGCCGGCGATGAAAGCGCTCCTTTTATCCATGCCGATAACATGACCCTTTATTTTACTTCCAACGCTTTGCCCGGATATGGCGGTGATGATCTCTTCCTGGTTCGCAAAACAGCCGATGGTAAATGGGGTGAACCGGAGAACCTGGGCTATCCCATCAATACGATTGAAAATGAAGGTAGCCTGGTGGTTGCCGCAGATGGGAAAACAGCTTATTATGCAAGTGACCGGGCAGATAGTCGCGGCCAGCTCGATCTCTATTCTTTTGAGTTAAGGACAGATGTGCGGCCCGCAAGAACGATGTGGGTAAAAGGAAAAGTGTATGACCAGAAAACCGGCAAAGGACTTCCTTCTTCCGTAGCACTGGCAGACCTGAATTCCAAACAGGTTATCAGCAATCTGCAAACAGATGAGACCGGAAATTACCTCACTACTCTTCCTGTTGGAAAAGATTATGCCTTCAATGTAAACCGCAAGGGATATCTTTTCTTTTCTGAAAATTTTATGCTCGGAAAAGAATCCCCCGATTCCGTTTATCATATTGATATCCCACTTCAGCCCATTGAAGCCAATGCGAGTATTGTATTAAAAAATATTTTTTTTGATGTCAACCAGTATGACCTTAAGCCCGCATCCCAGATCGAACTGGAAGAAGTGATCCGGCTGCTGAAAGAAAATCCACTCGCTTCCATCCAGATCAATGGCCATACCGATAATGTGGGCAAGGCCGCCGACAACCTCCTGCTTTCTGAAAACCGTGCTAAGTCCGTCGTGAATTATTTAAAATCGAACGGCATTGACAGCAAACGCTTATTCTTCAAAGGCTATGGCGATACACAACCGGTGAGCAGCAATGCAACGGAAGAGGGTCGTGCTAAAAACAGAAGAACGGAATTGAAAGTGCTTAAAGCAAACTAGACTGCTTACGCCATAAAAAGAATTACGATTCCTGGTATTTATCTGTTATTCTACCTATTTCCCAAAGAAATAAGTCTCCATAGGAAATAACAGTTCATCATTATTATTCTAAGATGATCGTACGTTGTATTAAGGAAAGAACAATTCCTTTTTTACTTTAGTTCTCATTACTTAGTGCGTGGATAAGACGGTCTTTCAGCAGGGGATTTTACTTGTTTTCCGTGAACAGGATCTGTTATGTTTGGGTCAAATATTCAAGATCAACATGCACCCGGATCTTATTTACCTGATCAGTCTAACCCGCGTACCGCAAGTGGGTTGCATTCATGCTAAAACCCTGCTTCAGACCTTCGGAACTGCCGAAGCCGTATTTAAAGCACCGGTTCACTTATTGGAAAAACTGGAGGGGATCGGAAGGATACGGGCCCAATACATCAAAACCTTTCGGGATTTTTCTCGGTCGGAAAAAGAGATCCTTTTTCTGGAACGCTATAAGATATGCGCCCTTACAATGGATGATCCCGCTTATCCCCAAAGACTGCTGCCTTGTTATGATGCGCCCGTATTACTTTATTATAAAGGAAGCGCAGACCTGAATCAACCCAAAGTGGTTTCGATTGTCGGCACCAGGCGTTTCTCCGAATACGGAAAAGAAATCACTGAAAAGCTGATCCGGGAAATAACGTCTTATCAGGTACTCGTGGTAAGCGGACTTGCCTTTGGCATTGATGCCATCGCCCATAAAACGGCACTGAAACAATCGCTCCAAACTGTTGGCGTACTGGCCCATGGTCTGAATACACTTTATCCTCCCGAACATGCCCTGCTTTCGAAAGACATGACGAAACAAGGCGGATTACTCACGGAATTCATGAGTGATACCAAACCCGATAAACATCATTTTCCCGTCCGGAACCGGATCGTGGCCGGCATCAGCGATGCCGTCATCGTAACTGAAACAGGCGTTAAAGGAGGAAGCATGATCACAGCGGACCTGGCCAATGGTTATCATAAAGAAGTATTTGCTTTTCCCGGCCGCACCACCGACCTGAAAAGCGCGGGATGCCATTGGCTTATCCGGAACAACCAGGCAAACCTCATTTCAAATGCCCAGGAACTGGTAAATCTGCTGGGATGGGAGAAAAAACCGCAAACCGGTCCGGTGATGCAACCCGATTTATTTATTGCGTTGAATGAAGACGAGCAAAGGATCGTGGATCTTTTAAAAGAAAGGGAATCCATACATATAGATATTATCAATGCCATCACCGGATTAACGGCGAGTCAAAATGCATGCGCCCTGTTAAACCTTGAGATGAAGGATATTATACAAAGTCTCCCGGGCATGATTTACAAGCTGAACGTATGAGCCGTAAACAGAAAAGCAAAAATCTGCCTGTTGAATTGATCTGGTTAAGGGCAGCTTTCCCAAGATCAATATACCGAAGGAATAGTGTGGGAAAAGGCTCCTTCATGAATAAATGTATCCAATAAAATGCCTGGAAACAGCCGGAATGAAAATCATTTTGGACTAATTTATGCCTTGCATTATCTTTGCACATGGCAAGAATAAATACTACCACTCCCCCCCATCTTACGGCAAAATTTTTTGGAGAAGGCCTGACTTTCGACGACGTTCTTCTTCTTCCCGCATTTTCTGAAGTTCTTCCCCGGGAAACCGACATCAGTACGCACTTAACAAAAAAGATTGCCCTCAACATTCCTATGCTGTCAGCAGCAATGGATACTGTTACCGAAGCAACCCTCGCCATTGCCCTGGCTCGTGAAGGAGGCCTCGGCATTCTGCATAAAAACATGCCGATTGACAAGCAGGTTGAACAAGTGCGAAAAGTGAAACGAAGTGAAAGCGGACTGATCATCGATCCCATCACCCTGCATCCGGATTCAACTATTGGCGATGCCCTGCATCTGATGAAAGAAAACAAGATCGGAGGTATTCCCATCATTGATGGCGGTCAGAAACTCGTTGGTATTTTAACCAACCGCGATCTTCGGTTTGAAGAGGACCGGAAAAGAAAGATCAAAGAAGTGATGACGAAAGATAATCTCATCGTCGCTCCGGAAGGAACGGATCTGAAAATGGCAGCGATCATTCTTAACAAACATAAAATTGAAAAACTACCGGTAGTGAATAAGGCTGGTAAACTGATCGGCCTTATTACTTACCGGGATATTCTGCAGCTGCAAAGTTTTCCGCAGGCTGTTAAAGATGAATTCGGCCGCTTACGGGTAGGTGCTGCGCTGGGCATTACGTCTGACCTGATGGACCGGGCCGCAGCCCTGCAACAGATTGGTGTTGACGTAACCTGTCTCGATAGTGCGCACGGTCATCATATCGGCGTACTGAATGCCTTGAAAAAAATTAAGAAGAATTTTCCCAAACTACAAGTGATTGCAGGCAATGTAGGAACTGCTGCCGGAGCAAAAGCCATGGCCGCTGCAGGAGCCGATGCCGTGAAAGTGGGCATCGGTCCGGGTTCCATTTGCACCACCCGCATTGTTGCCGGCGCAGGCGTTCCGCAGATTACGGCCATTATGGAAGCGGCATCGGCCCTGAAACCACTCGGCATTCCGCTGATTGCGGATGGGGGTATCCGTTATACCGGCGATATGGTGAAAGCCATTGCTTCCGGAGCCAATGCAGTGATGATGGGCAGTGTGTTTGCCGGTACGGAAGAAAGTCCGGGTGATACCATTATTTATGAAGGCAGAAAATTCAAACAATACCGCGGCATGGGTTCGCTGGGTGCAATGACGCAGGGAAGCAGTGACCGTTATTTCCAGGACATGGAAGATGGCATAAAAAAACTGGTGCCGGAAGGCATTGAAGGCCGTGTTGCTTTTAAAGGAAATCTGAATGAAGTGGTGATACAATACGTAGGCGGACTTCGTGCAGGGATGGGTTATTGCGGCGCCAAAGATATCCAGGCACTTCAAAAAGCACAGTTCATTAAAATCACCAATGCGGGAATGCAGGAAAGTCATGCACACGATATTGAGATCACCAGAGAGTCTCCAAATTACAGCAGGTAAAAAGCAGTCAGCAACACATTCCATTTCTAACCTGGTGGTTTTCCTGTATTCGAAATAATATCAGGATAGAGACAAAAGAAATTCATTGTGTAATGCCGAAGGGGACTATAAACGGTTTAATTAAAAAATATCTTTGCCCGATGCTCAGGTGGACAATTTGCTGTTTCCTCTTTTTGTATTCTCTTGCAGGTAACGCTCAAACAACAAATGATTCCTGCACCCTGGAGATCAGTCTGCTTACCTGTGCACCGGGAACCGATCTCTATTCTTTATTTGGACATACTGCCATACGCGTCCGCGATGAACGGAGGGGAATGGATGTGGTATATAATTACGGAACCTTCGACGATAGTGATCCGCTTTTTTATTTTCATTTCACCCGGGGGATCATGGTTTACTCTCTTTCAGCATCAACCTTCAGCAACTTCATGGGGGAATATGAGTACGATCATCGTGGGGTGATAGCCCAAGTGCTTGCTTTAACCTGTGCACAGAAGAAAAATCTTTACGAATCGCTGAGGCAAAATACCACAGAAGATAAGCGTTATTATAATTACCAGTTCTATGACGACAACTGCACCACACGGGCAGGAAAAATCATAGCCTTGCATAGTACTTCGCCCCTGCTGTATGAAAATATTCTACCCGATCCGCCACCCACTTACCGGCAGCTTATTCATGTTTACCTCGACCGGCAACAACAATACTGGTCTGGTTTCGGGATTGACATGTTGATGGGAAGGATTATGGATCAGAAAACCAGCAACGAACAAGCCATTTATTTCCTCCCCGATTATTTAATGAAGGGTTTTGATCATGCCCATACGGCAAGCGGACCCCTGGTTCTACAAAAACAAACCATACTGCAGTTTCCGGAAGTAAAGACCAGTTCCGCACGGTTAACGCCCATTTCTTTTTTTGGTTTTTTACTTGTGCTCAGTATTATCCTTGCTGTAATCAGAAAAAGACCTGCGCAGAAAACGTTACAGATTTTTGATATTGCCTTATTCAGTTTGCTGGGTCTTATTGGCTGCGTGATGCTCTGCGTCTGGCTTGGCAGAGTGGATACGGTTTGCAGAAATAATATCAATATTTTCTGGGCACTGCCAACACATATTATTGCCGTCTTTTTTTTAAGAAAAAATCCCTCCTGGCTGAACTATTATTTCCTGATCACCGGCATTCTTTCCACCATACTACTCATTGGTTTTGCCTGGTGGCCGCAACAGATGAATTCCGCTGTGATCCTGTTGCTGATGATCATTATTTTCCGCAGCATTCATCTATTTCTAAAATTGAGTCATGCAAAAAATCATCAGCTATCAGCATCAAACACTCGCCTATGAGGTAACGGGAAATGGCTTGCCGGTAATGCTTGTTCATGGTTTTACGGAAGACAGAACAATTTGGAATCCGCTGGTTAACGAGCTCCGGGAAAAATACCTTTGGCTGATCCCCGATCTGCCGGGAAGCGGCGAATCTTCATTCAATAATAATCTGCTCACCATACCTGATTTTGCAGCTGTGCCCGAAGCCATCCGGCAGGAAGAGCAAATTCAACAAATGGTGATCATCGGTCATAGCATGGGTGGATACATTTCTCTTGCCTATGCCCAAAAATTTCCGGATACTTTAAAAGGACTGGGACTGTTTCATTCATCAGCCTATGAAGATCCGCCTGAAAAAAAGGAATCCAGAAAGAAAAGCATGGAATTTATACGGAAGTACGGTGCGGCTCCTTACGTGGAACAATCGCTGCCGGGGCTGTTTTCTGATCATTTCAAAAATCAGCATCCGGAAAAAATTCAGGAACAGATTGACCGGTATGCCAACTTCAACCCGGATTCTCTCGTACAATATCTGGAAGCCATGATGAACAGAAAAGATAAAATCCAGGTACTGAAAAGTATCGGGGCTCCTGTATTGTTTATTATGGGTGAGGAAGACAAAGCTGTGCCGCTGAAAGATTGCCTGGAGCAGAGCCATTTACCACAGATTTCGTATATTCATATC
>JAYVXJ010000836.1:0-3294 GCA_043785285.1 Chitinophagaceae bacterium | reverse complement strand
ATGCTTTAACGTCGTTTCATATCCTATCTCAAAAATGGCATCTGACTTTTTGACATCAAACATATCATAAGCATGCAAAGGAGGCTCTAAGAAAATATCGCATCTCCCGACTTTGGAATATACCGTATTTGCGATAGCGAGGTGAAAACAGCGCTCCAGGATATTAAACGGTTGGAAAACGGAGATTTTCGTGATATCATTTCTGTTTTATTGACATAAGAACCTATAATGACGATGCAGGTATTTTCTAATGGTTCTACCGCAAAGTTATTCATTAACCCGCCATCCACCAGTATTCTATCGCCCAATACAACCGGTTCAAAATATTACAGGAATTGATGCGGATGCAAGTACCGCCTGAACTAATTTTCCTTTTGAAAAAGTGACGGGTTCTTCCTTGTTTAAATCCGTAGCTGACGAATAATTTTATTTTTAAGGACTCAAAATCATCATTTTTTACATAATCATTTAATACCTTTTGCAGTGTATGCATTCCGCCACTTTCAATATTTCTTTTTCAAATGCTGTTGGACGCCCTTCGGACTTTCTGTCAAAATAGGTTTCAGCATCCGTAATTAACAGGTAAGCAAAACGGCTTTCCCTGATTATTTTCTTTGCAGGCGTCCCCTTTTCGCAAAGCACATCGCATGGGGTTTCCCTTTTCGCACAGGAGGCCTTAAAGAGGCTGATATTATTTAAATTAATTCCATTTTCACCTGATGCTGCGGATCGGGCTCATCAAGTCTTCATTCCAGATATGTTGCATCATAACCCTCTCTTATAACGAGCTTGTTTTCCGCTACCAGGTTCTCGAGGAATACGCCTGTAATTTTTGCTTTTGTCAACCCGGGCAATGTAACAGACAATAATTAACCAGGAGACAATGTCTGATTACCTGTGGGCTATGAAGACGGGCAACTTGTGGTCTTTTATTACTCCGGAAATAAAACTCTTTTTGAATACCCGGGAAAATAGTGAGCGCCCAAAAGAACCGCTTATAAGAATAGCGCTTTTCTTTTCAGCTAGCCACGCACTAAAATATTTCTCTGGCTTAATATCCAGCTTTGTTACGGTCAGATCCGGAAAATGCCTTGCAGCCAGTTCCTCGATATTTACTTCATCCGGAATTTCATTGTCAGTTTCTTCTTTTGCATAAACCAGTAGTGTGGGATTTTCCGCCATTTCAGGAAACAGATAGGCGAACTGTTTAATGGCATAAACAGATGATTCGCTGCCATCATAGGAAAGGATACTGGTCGTAGGGAAATCGAATATTTCAGGTACTACCAGTACCGGACATTCTACCCCATGCAGGGTATCCTGTATGTAGTCATTTGGTCCCTTTGTTCCCAGATTTTCGTAAAAAGACTCACTTCCAATGATCAGTAAATCGGCAAACCGCGTTTCTTTTTTTAGTTCAGGCAGTGCAAAATCAAAACAGTCTTTGTGTACCCTGTACTCAATTCCCTGCTTTTGACAAAGCTTTTCAAACCTGGCTATATTCTTCTCCACCTTTTCTTCTTCGCTATTTTCGATGACCGGAATGAATAAGGGACCGCTCATCGCATCTCCATAACTCCATAAATTCGCATATTCGGCCTGAGGAAGGAATATACCTGTTAATAGTACAGGTCTTAATTCATTCAATCTCCGGGCAAATTCCAAAGCGCCTTCTGAAAAATGCGTTCCATCGAATGCCAGTAGTATCTTTTTCATAAAAATTTAGTACAAACATATTTCAGGAATTTGACTATTACAATGACCGATATCAAAGCCATTGATGAGGATTGTCATATTATCTCTTAAATAAAATGTGAAAATTTGTTGAAGGATGAACCCGGAACTATCCTATTACAAGAAATTGGAAATGACCAGGAAATGGGGTGCTGCAGAGGTTTGTTTGCTCTGAAAACAACAATAGTAATAATTGATGATGAAACAAATATCTCCCTTAAATGCTGTTTTGGATCAGGCCGGTGATATTTCCCGATTTACAGGGCGTTTTTTTTCGCAATGGTTCAAGCCGCGTTATGAAATCGCCGAATTTTTTCGGCAGTGTTTTATCATTGGCTATAAATCATTGCCGCTGGTAGGATTAACCGGATTTATCATGGGTTTGGTGCTTACGATGCAATTGCGTCCTTCCATGGTCGATTATGGCGTCGAGTCCCAACTTCCCGCTATTGTCAGTATTGCCATTATAAGGGAAATCGGTCCGGTAATTACGGCATTAATTTTTGCCGGGAAAATTGGGTCCAGCATTGGTGCCGAGCTGGGCTCTATGAAAGTAACTGAGCAGATAGATGCAATGGAGGTAAGCGGTACCAATCCCTTTAAGTATTTGGTGGTTACCCGAGTATTGGCCGCAACATGCATGTTGCCGGTTCTGGCTTTGTTAAGTGATGCTATAGCCTTGTATGGTTCTTACCTTGGAGTAAATATACGCGGTGGAACAAGCTTCAATTTATTTTGGACCCAGGTATTCGACAATCTGGCATTTTATGATGTGCTTCCGGCATTTGTTAAGACATTTTTCTTTGGATTTGCGGTTGGTATTATTGGTTGTTATAAAGGCTATAACAGCAGTAAGGGAACGGAAGGTGTTGGCCGCAGCGCAAACTCTGCCGTAGTAGTTGCTTCCGTTATGATCTTTGTACTTGATTTATTGGCTGTGCAAATAACTGACTTACTGGGTTTTTATTGAATTTGAGCAAGATGATAGCAGAAGAATCAAAAATATTGCAGGGAAAGGCAGTGAATCCCGCCAGCCCTGTAATGACCATATGTCACCTGTACAAATCATTCGGAGAAAATCATGTGTTGATTGACTTTAATCTTGAATTGTTTAAAGGTGAGAATGTAGTGGTGTTGGGCAAATCCGGTTCAGGGAAATCTGTCCTAATTAAGTGTATAATTGGTTTACTGAAGACCGATAAGGGAACGATTAAGGTTTTTAGTGAAAATATTCCGGATTTGAATGATGATGAATTGGATAAGGTAAGGACAAAAATCGGCTTTCTTTTTCAAAGTAATGCCCTGTATGATTCTATGACGGTAAGGCAAAATCTTGAATTTCCCCTGCGCAGGCATTGGATAAAAGTTTCTCAACAGGAAGTTGATGCAATGGTCATGGACGCACTGGAGGATGTTAGATTGGTACATACAGTTGATATGATGCCGGAGGAACTTTCTGGCGGTATGCGGAAAAGGATTGCCATTGCCCGTACCCTCATATTAAAACCGGAAATTATTTTATATGATGAGCCTACAACCGGGTTGGATCCGGTTACGGGG